>JBAZHY010000080.1:0-7417 GCA_041652175.1 Pedobacter sp. | reverse complement strand
GTCTTCATTCATTTTAGATTGCGCCACTTCACTTACGGCATTTCTGAATGGTAATCCATTATATGTACCGTATGGAAACTGAGCCGGCCATCTGTAGAGATAGTAAAGTGGATCATAGGTATCCCCGCCATAAGAATAAGGTTGAGTAGTCAGTGAATTAGACAGCATCATACGCCCTCTTCCACTAAACCAATCTGTTAATTCTGAATTTAAGCTCATCGTTAAATTATAACGGCTGAATTCATCCGGGTTCACTTTAAGTACCCCTGTCTGCTCCAAATAACCGGCACCAATATTATAGTTGATTTTCTCACTTCCTCCGCTGAAAGAAAGATCATGTTTTTGCTGTGGTGACCATTTGTCCATAAATTCTTTTCCAGGGTCCCACTCGCGGTAAGGAAAGAAAAATCCATCCCTGATCTCGAAATCACGGCCAAGCACCATTTCAGGACCCAGATCCTGACCACCGTATTGCTGTTTCCATTCGCGCATCTTCTGAACAGCTATATCATCAACATACATCCCAACAACACCATATCTTGGCAAAGTTGGATTAGTTCTTCTGAAAGCCAGTAAGGCCATTTCAGCACCTTCTGCCGCCGGAGCCATCTCTGGAGTTTGAGTTGGGGTAGCCAAAGAAACATTATTTGAATAATTTATCCTGGTCGGTGCATTTTTCTTGCCGGATTTAGTAGTAATCAAAATCACTCCCCAGGCAGCACGGGTTCCGTAAATCGATGCCGAAGCCGCATCTTTTAATACTGAAATTGATTCAATATCATCCTGATTAATATTCTGAAGATCTGTAATTTCAACATTATCAAGTAATATCAGAGGCTGTGCTCCACCACCGTTGAGTGATCCGGAAAGCCCTCTGAGACGGATGCTTGGATTGGAACCCAAAGCCCCGCTTGGAGAAGTAATCGTTAATCCCGGAACTGCTCCCTGAAGAGATCGTACAACATCTGTTGTTGGTCTTGAAGAAAGAACTTTTGCAACATCTACCGTTGATATTGCACCGGTAAGAGTAGCTTTTTTCTGAGTACCATAGCCTACAACTACCACTTCGTCTAATGATTTCGTATCAGATTGAAGTGAAACATTGATTACGCTTTCAGCACCCACAATGCGTTCCACAGGGAGTGAGCCAATAAAACTGAAAATTAAACTGTTTCCCTCATTTGCCCTGATGGAATATTTTCCATCAGAATTAGTGGAAACCCCAATGTTTGTCCCTTTGATCCGTACGGAAACACCGGGCAAACTAAGACCTTCAGCATCGGTTACTTGTCCGCTTACAACTTTTTCTTGTGCAGCAGCAATGTTTACCAATACAAAAATGCCTAAAAACAACATTAGTAATGCTTTTTTCATAAGTTGACGTTTTTGGGTTTAAATAGTTAGTCAAATGATTTACTGAAATCTATTTCATTTGCAGAATTCAGTATCTAAGTTTGGAATTATTACATAAACATGCAAATTTCTGCAAAAAAACAGTCAAAAATTTGCAAAAAACAGTCATACTTCATTGAGATAAAAGGTGTAAAAAGCGATCTATATTAATTTTTTAAATTTAAAAAACTGCATTTATTATATAAAAAACGCATTATTTTGATTTATTTCCAGTATAGTTGAAAAAGCTTAATATTTAACAAAAAAATAATGCAGATTTATGCATGTTTAAACATTTAGTAGTATAAATCAGAATGTTTTTGGAATAAATAAAAGATCATAAGCATAAAAAATTGCCTAAAATCTCATAAACACGAAGAAACATGCAACTAAAATCGAAGAAATACATTAATAAATTTCTTCAGGAAGAACTGGTTAATTCAGAGAAGTTAATAGAACAGGGGAATCCTGATTTACCGCTGGACCTTAAAAACAGACAAAACTGGAATATGATCTGAAAAATCAACCCTGTCTGCTTTCTGTAATTTAATTTGCTTCACTCTTCCCTTGTTTACCATAATATAATCAATCTTATTAAGCGGTTTAACTGCCGGATAGGTTGGCCCTGAAAGCTTGCTCACATCAGTAAAAGCATTTTCCAGAGTCTCTATTTCTTTTGTGCCGGGTCTTGCATTAAAATCTCCGGTGAGTATTACCGGATTTGGATTATCTGAAAACTTCATAACAATTTCATTCGACTGTATCTGACGGGATCCGGAATCACGATAATCCATGTGAATGGTGGCGAATGTATATTTGTTTCTGCCCTTTTTGAAATCTGCCGTCAGTAACGATCTGGTTTCCGGCTTTGCGGTACTGCTTAAACTAATACGCAAATCCCTGATCTCCTCAAGCGGATAACGTGAAAGTATCCCTAAACCGTAAGATCCTCCATCGAATGCAAAATGACGCGAATAGGCATAATACATTCCTGTCTGTTTAGCCAAAAACTTCATCTGATCTATTTTACCGGAACGATTACAAACGCTGTCCACTTCCTGCAAGCCTACAATTTCAGCTTTTGACTCCCGGATATATTGGGCTATCTCTTTCAGTTTATCCTGATCAGCATTATTTTGTCCGATATGTATATTATAAGACATAACGGATAGGGTCTGCGCTTTTAAATTAGAAAGTCCAAAAATCAAAATAAAAAAGAAGGTCAGATTTTTTTTCATTTTGTGAAATTATACAAAAAGTACTTATATGCTGACAAAAGGCCTTTAATGAGTCATAAATCTTACAGAATTCCTATGTTAGAAATTTTGATTTATATTTGCGTCTCACCCTAAACAATCTAATCCCCTCATGGCAAGATTAAATTTACTGGAAGAGACAAGATTCGAAAAACTTCCCGTTACAGTTTATGCGAATGAAGATATCGCATCAAAAAAGGTCGCGCGTAGAATTGCAGATCTGATTATCAGCAAACAAGCAAAAGGTGAAAACGCCATTCTAGGACTTGCTACCGGTGCTACACCCGTCAATGTTTATAAAGAACTGGTAAGAATTCATAAGGAAGAAGGCCTTAGTTTTAAAAATGTAATCACATTTAATCTCGACGAATACTTCCCCATGATGCCCACATCACCGCAAAGTTATGTGACCTTCATGAAGGAGCATTTATTCAACCATATTGACATTAATTTCGACAATGTTCATATCCCTGAAGGCACATTATCAATTGAATCTATTCATGAGTTTTGTCTTAATTATGAGCGCAAGATCACACAATTAGGTGGACTTGACCTTCAGATTCTGGGTATTGGCCGTACAGGTCATATTGGATTTAATGAGCCGGGGTCTGCCCCCAATTCAGGAACACGTCTGGTAACTCTTGACGATCTGACACGTCGTGACGCATCACGCGATTTCGGAGGTAAGGAAAATGTTCCGACAAAAGCTATTACCATGGGTATTGGAACCATTTTCAAAGCCCGTGAAATTATCCTGATGGCATGGAATATTAAGAAAGCCGAAATCATCAAAAAGGCTGTTGAGGGTGAAATTTCTTCAGAAGTTCCGGCAACTTACCTGCAACTTTCTGATAATGTTGAGTTTATCCTGGATCAGGATGCTGCTTCAAGCCTTACCCGTTTTAATACACCATGGTTAGTAAAAGACTGTACCTGGGATGATCCAATGATCAAGAAGGCGGTGATCTGGCTTGCAAATACTCTTGGAAAACCTATTCTAAAATTAACCGAAGAGGATTATAACAGCCATGGTATGGCTCAGCTTGCAACAGAGAAAGGCCCTGTTTATAATATTAATATCCATATCTTCAACAAACTTCAGCATACCATTACAGGCTGGCCCGGAGGAAAAGCAAACGCTGATGATAGTCAAAGACCGGAACGTGCAGTACCAGACAAAAAGCGTGTAATTATATTCTCTCCCCATCCGGATGATGATGTGATTTCTATGGGCGGTACTTTTATCCGCCTTGTTGATCAGGGTCATAATGTACATGTTGCCTATCAGACTTCAGGTAATACTGCTGTTTGGGACGATGATGCTTTACGTTTTGCAGAGTTCGCCAGAGATTTTGGCAAATCCATTAATCTTGATACCAGTAAACTGGATGATCTTTATGTTTCAATGCGCAAGTTTATTGAAACAAAACAGCCTAATCAGGCGGATACCCCTGAAATCAGAACTTTGAAAGGACTTATCCGTAAAGGTGAAGCCATCAGCGGTGCCCGGTTTGCCGGTCTGCCAGATGAGAATATCCATTTCATGAATCTTCCTTTTTATGATAGAGGAAAAACTCAAAAAAATTCAGTTTCAGAAGATGATGTAAAGATTACGATGGATCTGCTTTCCAGCGTAAAGCCTCATCAAATATTTGCTGCAGGCGATTTTGCCGACCCTCATGGTACACATAAAGTTTGCTTTGATGTAGTTATTGCGGCACTTGATAGGCTAAAGGGAGAAGAATGGCTTAAGGATTGCTGGCTTTGGTTATATCGTGGAGCATGGCATGAATTTGAAACTCATGAAATTCAAATGGCTGTCCCTCTTTCACCTCAGGAAGTTGAACGTAAACGTTTTGCAATTTTCAAACATCAGTCTCAGAAAGACAGACCCGTATTTCCGGGTGATGATGCCAGAGAGTTCTGGGTTCGTGCCGAAGATCGTACCCGGGAAACTGCAAAAGCTTATGACAAACTGGGACTTGCTGAATACGAGGCGATGGAAGCATTTGTAAAGTGGAACTATTAATTCCTTCTGAAGCTAATTATGAAACTCAGCCTGAAGCTAATCCTGGTCATCCTGTTACTGGGATGTCATCTTTTTGCGTTTTCACAAAAAGCTGAAAGACCAAATATTGTTATTATACTTACCGATGACCATGCCGTTAGCGCAATCGGTGCATATGGTGCTAAATACGGTGCAACTCCCAACCTTGATCGTTTAGCAAAGGAGGGAGCCCTGTTTAACCGTGCTTTTGTTGTCAATTCGATCTGCGGGCCAAGCAGAGCTGTACTTCTTACCGGAAAATACAGCCATACCAATGGAATGAGAGATAACCGGGACACTTTTGATGCTTCTCAGGATGTTTTTCCGGCGCGGCTTAAACAATCGGGATTTCAAACCGCATGGATTGGCAAATGGCATTTGGTTTCATATCCTCAGGGTTTTGACTTCTGGAAGATTCTACCCGGTCAGGGACAATATTACAACCCCGACATGATCAGTATGAAAGGTGATACCTCAAGAATTAAGGGTTATGCAACGGATGTGATTACTGATATGACCATAGACTGGCTCGATAAACGCGATGAATCTAAACCTTTTTTTGTGGTTGTAGGAGAAAAAGCTCCTCATCGCACCTGGATGCCGGACACTGCAGATTTGGGTAAATTTGATCATATCAGATTCCCTTTACCAAAGAATTTTTACGACAGATATGAAAACCGAATCGCTGCAGGAATGCAGGATATGTCTGTCGAAAAAACAATGAAACTAGGCTATGATTTAAAAATGAAAAGTGATCCCGACAGGCTCGCTGAAGCTTTTCTTGCCCGAATGACTCCTGAACAGAGAAAAAAATGGAACACCTATTACGATAAAGTTGAAGCTGATTTTCATAAACAGAATTTAAGCGGAAATGCCCTGACAGAATGGAAGTATCAACGGTACATGAAAGATTACCTGAGTACTACCCTCTCTCTTGACCGGAATATAGGCAAAATACTTTCCTATCTGGATAAAAATAATCTGACAAAAAATACTATTGTGGTTTATACCTCTGATCAGGGATTTTATCTGGGCGAACATGGATGGTTTGACAAAAGATTTATGTATGAGGAATCAATGAGAACTCCGCTGATCATCCGTTATCCCGGAGTAATTAAGCCGGGCACTATTTCCAATCAGATTGTATCTAATGTTGACTTTGCCCCCACATTTCTGGAAGCGGCCGGAGTTCCGATCCCTGCGGAAATACAGGGAAAATCAATGATGCCTCACCTAAAGAATAACAAAGTAGGCATAAGGGAATCAGCATATTATCACTTTTATGAATATCCGGGTGAACATAGCGTTCTGAAACATTTTGGAATCAGGACCAATCGTTATAAACTGATCCGTTTCTATGAGCACAAAGATTTCTGGGAGCTTTATGACCTTCAAAAAGATCCTTCAGAAATGAATAACCTCTACGGACAAAAAAAATATGAAGCAATTGCAGCCGATTTAAAGCAAAGATTGAAAAATCTTTGTATTGAAAATAAAGATGAAGAAGCATTAAAAGCCCTCGCTAAGAATCTTTGATATTAATTACAATGGTATTGTAATTACTGACAAGCTATATTATCTTTATAAGATGTCAGAACCTTCAATACTACAAAAGTCGCCTGCCAGATTATTATCTCTTGATGTATTCAGAGGTTTCACGGTAGCCGCAATGATCCTCGTTAATAACCCGGGCAGCTGGACACATGTTTATGCCCCCCTGAGACATGCAGAGTGGAACGGATGTACGCCTACCGATCTGATCTTTCCTTTTTTTCTATTTATTGTTGGCGTATCTGTCAGCTATGCATTGGGCAATAAAAAAGATACTCACAATCATTCCAAACTGATTTCAACAGCTTTTAAAAGGGCTTTAATCCTGTTTGGATTAGGTTTATTCCTCACCTTATTTCCAAAAGTATTTACTGACCCTGTTGAAGCATTTAAAACTGTCAGAATTCCGGGGGTATTGCAGAGGATTGCTGTGGTATTCTTTATTACAGCTGTATTGTTTCTAAAAACCAGTTCCAAAACACAACTACGGACATTAATTGGAATTCTGATTTCCTACTGGCTGATTATGACCCTGATCCCTGTTCCCGGAGTGGGTTATGCCAATCTCGAAAAAGAAACCAATCTTGGTGCCTGGCTAGACAGAACCATCCTCGGCGAAGCACATTTGTGGAAATCATCAAAAACCTGGGATCCTGAGGGTATTCTGAGTACTCTTCCTGCTGTTGGAACAGGTTTATTTGGCGCTCTGATCGGTTCATGGCTTAAAAGAAAAGACAGGGATGAAAGCGTAAAAATTTCCTGGATGTTTAGTATCGGGTTTTTGGCTGTAATAACAGGTTTGATATGGGATCTGTTTTTTCCGATCAACAAAGCTTTATGGACCAGTTCTTTTGTACTTTATGCCGGTGGATTGGCTACTATCGGACTTGCCTTATGTTATTGGATGATTGACGTACAGGGATACAAAAAAGGAACTACTCCATTTGTAGTTTATGGTGTAAATGCCATTACTGTCTATTTTCTTTCGGGTCTTATTCCAAGAATACTGACTATGATTAAAATGACTATGCCTGATGGAACAGAGGTAAATTCAAAAGAATGGATGTATCAGACATTTTTTACTCCATACTTTTCACCGATTAATGCCTCATTGGCAGGAGCAATAACTTTCATATTGATCTGGCTTGTCATCCTCTGGTGGATGTTCAGG
>JBAZHY010000079.1:0-7420 GCA_041652175.1 Pedobacter sp. | reverse complement strand
AAAGCAAAATGCCAATCTTACCAATGAAAGAAATGTGCTTCAGTCAACGGTAGATTCAGTAAACACAAAAGCAACTGAGCTTGAAAAAAAAAATGAAGAACTAAACTCAAAAGTTCAGACTGCAGCTGCAATCAAGGCAGGAAATGTAAATATTACTGCGGTTAATGTCAGAAACAGGGGCAAAGAAAGCGAATCCAGCAGAGCGAACACAACAGATAAACTGAAAGTAAGTTTTTCTGTAATAAACAACCCTTTAGCACAAAGAGGTCTGCACAGTATCTATATGAGGGTTATTGATCCTAATGGAAATCTGATTATCTCTAATGATGTCGGAATGTTCAGTGCAGATGGCGAAGAACTTCAATATTCTTATATGACCTCTATCGAATTTGCCAATGATGGTAAGATTTATTCCATTGACTGGCAAGGAAACAGTTCTTTCATGAAAGGAACTTATACTGTACTTCTTTATGCCGATGGTTATACAATGGGTAAAGGTTCAATCAACTTAAAATAAAGACAATTAAAATTTAGAAGACACATCCGATTGGGATCTGCTTTTATATTTTATGAAAGTTCACTTATCATGGGGATAGAGATGTAGAACGTAGTTCCAACCCGGGGCGTTGTTTCAAATCTTATACTCCCGTCAATATTTTCAATGGTCTGTTTAACAACAGCAAGACCGAGCCCTGTACCGGAACTTTTGGTAGTAAAATTCGGCATAAATATTTTATCCCTCACTGAATCCGCAATTCCATTTCCGTTATCCCTTACCTCAATAAAAACCTTGTTCTTATCGCAATACATTCTGATGTCAATACGACATTCATTACCCTTTGTTCTGGCTTCAATTGCATTTTTGATCAGATTATTAAAACAACGCAGCAGTTGGTCCTTGTCGGCTCTTATCTTTACTTCATGTTTACATTGATCAGTAATCCTGATTAATGTATTTTCTGTTTGCCTGTAGAGTTCAGCAGATTGATCAATTATTTTTCTTACCCCAACCGGCTCGAGAATCGTGTCCGGCATTTTGGCAAAGTTGGAAAATTCAGAAGCAATATGAGCCAGACTTTCGATTTGCTCAATGAATGACTTACTAAATTTCTCAAATTTAACATCAAATTTAGGATCCTTTTCTTTCCAGGATTTCTCGAGCAACTGTACCCCTAATTTTAAAGGGGTAAGCGGATTTTTAATCTCGTGAGCCACCTGTTTTGCCATTTCACGCCACGCCGTTTCACGCTCAGAACGACCCAGCTTTAAAGCACTCTCTTCAAGAGCTGCGATCATATTATTATACTCGGCAATCAATTTCCCTATTTCATCATTACTCTTCCAAAGAATAGGCTCATTTTTACGGCCAATTTGTGTCTTCCGTAAGCTTTCCTCCACCAGAGTTAAAGGACTGGTAATCCTGTTTGCAACAAAAACCGCAAAAAAACCAATTGCAACAAAAACAAGAGCATAAACATTTATCAGAGCATTCAAAAACGTTCCGATACGATCCTGATAATCTCTCTCATTAGAAAAATATGGGAGTCCCATATAGGCGATTACCTCATTTGCAGAATTTCTCAGAGGTACATATGCAACAATGAACAAGAGATCTCCTATACGTTCATTATTAATATACTCTGACTTTTGAAGCTTATTAAGATATAGGTAAGACCAGGAATTCATTACCGGGGCAATCAATCCGTTTTCATATATCTTTGGCTGAGTGGAAAGCACCAAACGGCCATTAAGATCGAACAAATTAAGATCTACACCATTTAAATCTGCAAAAGTATTAAAAGTAGCTTCTGCCTGATCATTGGGATTAATGACCCCCTGATCTGCCAATTGTCTGTTTATACCTGCAGATATCTTTGTAACCTTATCTAATACAATTTCTTCCTGCTGTTCACGATACTGATTACTGATATTATAAAAGGTAATAAAGCCGGTTATCAATAAAGTAAAAACCACTGCGAATACCATAGAAACCTGTATTCTGGTTTTATAAAGCATTCTATTAGCTATAATAAGATATGTCCATCGAAAATTACGGAAACTGAAACTGAACTGCTGAAATGAGTTGTAAATAAGGTTCAGCAGATAGAGAAAGCCAGTAAAAAACAGAAGGGCAAGAAAAATAAATGATACAGAAGCCAACTGATTTAACATGCTGTTCCCTTCCTTGCTGATAATAATCAGCTTATTAGGATTAGCCTGAAAGATTAAATGATTGTATTCACGCCCATTTTCAGCATTATTCATGTAGACAAAATGTCTGTTTTTACCACTAAATTCAGTATTTTTCAGATTATAAACATATGTACCATGTTGATCAATTAATTTATCATTATTATAATAGGCATAGGAATAATTATCCAATTGTAAATCATCCTTGATTTTACCATCGACCAAAAGTTCCGGAAACACGCCTACTTCATCCAGTCGCTTAGATCTAAGTTCAATAACCAATGTTCCCAGTTTATTATTCTCGCTAATGATGGGGAGCAGGGCAAAATACTGCTGATAACCGAAGGTATTATTAATCTGGTAAAAATATTCTGATACTTTCACTGAACCTTTAAGTACCCGGTTCTTGAAAACCGATAATGGAATCCGCCTGTCACCTTTGATAAATTCATCATTCACATCGTACTCCAGGGATTCAAAATCATATCTGGAAAGATATCCGGCCATGTATAACTTACCCAGGCGGTAATTAAGTGTACTATGGGATGAAATTGGATTACTGAAATAATCAATAATGGTTTTATCTCTCAGAATATCCTTTTCAAGCTGATAAAACAGAACCACAGCATTAGGATCAGCTGACGATTCCAGTTTAGTAGCAATCAGTTTACGGCTTTCACGTTCTTTAAGATTCTGAAATCTGGAAAGTTTCAGTGAACCGATAATTGCAAAAATGAGTAATGCAATAACAAAAGCAGCCGGATTAATCTTATCTCCGTTTTTATAATAAGAAGATCCTGCCAGAAAAAGTAAGAGGGCAATAAGCAGAAAAAAGATTGTAAAATCTGAAAAGAAGATACGGTAAATCAGGGCGATAATAAGACCTATCAAAAATACATTTAGTCGTTCCTTACTGTTTAAGTTAAGTATTGAAGTAATACCTAATGCAGTTGAAATAATCAGGAACAAATTAAATATGGAAAAACAGAAAATAAGAACGCTAAACCAGCTCAACCAACTGGAACTCAATATATTACCAGCCCGGAAATATATATTAGAATTACTGATCAGTCCGAAAAACAACTCATTAGTTGCGTAAATTAAAGCACAAACGATAAGTCCGGTAATAATAAATATCAGATAGCTAAGAGATTTTTCTTTTATGAAGCTTGCTTTTAATATGTGATTCCTCCAGGCATGTATAAAAGATAACACCCATGTAAATGCAAGGATATTGAGGAATAGGTCGCCGATAGATGGAAAATAATAATTGGATGCATAATGCTTTGGATTAAATATAGCCAAATCAAAATTTTTGCTAAAATATCTGTACTCGAGATCTATTAAACGACAGGCAAGTACCGAAATCACTAACAGGAGTATAGCCGAACGGACATAGCCCTTAGCGGCAATTTCAGAACTAAGGCTCGTCAAAAATATTAACCCGGATATAATTGAGAATATCCACATAGTCAGTTCAGACCATGTATAAAATGATTGTCTGTAGGAGTTGTTAAGTTTAACCGAAAAAAGATATTTCCCGTTCAGATTGCGAATTGTATAAACATCTTTATCATTGAATCCGGCAATATCAAGGCTATTGGAGGATAACAGATCAGACGAAATACGGTTCTTTAAAAATTCGTTCTGATAAGGATATTGTGACTTAACAGGAATGAAGCAGACTACTGAAAAATTATCCCAAACCTTTCTGACGGCCTCGTAGTATCCATTTTCCCGTTGCAGAAAGGTGCTGCCCTCTTTAAGTAAAGTGTCCGTTTCTAAGACTATATCCAGACCTGTCCAGAAATTCAGCTTACCATTTTCAAAGGTTTGAATAGAAATATTTTTCTTTTCACTGAATTCAGAAATAATGTATTCTGCCCAATCATTGTTTTTGCCTACATTCTTGAGCGAATCGCGAAAGGTGGAACTACTGAGTAAATTATCTATCAGTTCCTCCTTTTCTCTTAGATTCCTTTCAAGTTTCTGAGCATCAAGAGCCAGAATCTCATCCGTATGGTTGGTATAATTGATCGTGAGGGCCGTAAGTGCAAAACCCACCGTCAGAACCAGAAGAAGTATCCGAATTTTGAAACCCACACTCATTATTTTAATCTGTTCAAATTAATAATAAGTCACACCATCTCAAAAATCGAGCCCCTGAAAATCAATTTTTCAGGAATTTATATTAAAGAGCGGCACTTGTGGCCGGAATACTGCGATCAACCTTCCTCACAAGCCCTTGCAGTACACTTCCCGGACCGACCTCAATAAAAGAAGTTGCACCATCATGAAGCATTTTCTCAACTGTCTGTGTCCAACGAACAGCTCCGGTTAGTTGTGCAATGAGGTTGTGTTTGATACTGGCCACATCAGTGTATGGTTTTGCATCAATATTCTGATAAATCGGACAGATTGGTTTATTAATTACAGTATTCTCAATCGCCGATTGCAGTTCAACACGCGCATGTTCCATTAAGGGTGAGTGGAAAGCACCCCCAACATTCAGTTTTAATGCTCTCTTGGCTCCGGCAGCAAGCATTAACTCACAGGCCTTATCAACACCCTCAATTGTGCCGGAAATTACCAGTTGTCCCGGACAGTTATAATTTGCCGGAACAACAATATCACTAACCCTGCTGCAAATATCTTCAACCGTAAAATCATCCAGACCCAGAATAGCCGCCATCGTTGAAGGCCTGATTTCACAGGCTTTCTGCATTGCATTGGCCCGTGCCGCTACAAGCCGAAGTCCGTCTTCAAAAGACAGCGCATCAGCTGCAACCAATGCTGAAAATTCTCCCAGGGAATGGCCCGCAACCATATCGGGATTAAAATTATTCTTCAGCTCCTTAGCAAGAATTACTGAGTGAAGAAATATTGCCGGCTGAGTTACATTGGTTTGTTTCAGATCTTCATCCGTTCCTGAAAACATGATATCGGTAATTCTGAAACCTAAAATTTCATTTGCACTTTCAAATAGAGCTTTTGCTGCTGCTGAATGTTCGTACAGATCCTTTCCCATACCCGGGAATTGGGCACCCTGTCCCGGAAAAATATATGAATTCATATCTTATTATAGCCCCTTGCGGGTATTGATTATTAATATTATGTATTCTCTAACTCAAACTCGCAGTAATAAGTTTTAAAAACTCAGAACGAGTAGTTTCATTTACAAACTCACCGGTAAAAGCTGAAGTGGTAGTTACTGAATTTTGCTTCTGAACACCACGCATTGACATACAAAGATGTTTACACTCAATCACAACTGCCACTCCGGCAGGGTTAAGGGTATTTTGAATGCAATCACGAATTTCATTGGTTAATCGTTCCTGTACCTGTAAACGACGTGCAAAAGCATCCACTACTCTGGGAATTTTGCTCAGTCCCACAATATATCCGTTTGGGATATAAGCAATATGGGCCTTCCCGAAAAATGGAAGCATATGATGTTCGCACATTGAAAATACCTCAATATCTTTCACCACCACCATCTGACTATACTCTTCCTTAAACATAGCTCCTTTAAGAATTTCATCAGGTTTTATATCATAACCATGAGTCAGATACTGCAATGCTTTTGCCACACGCACAGGAGTTTGAAGCAGGCCCTCTCTACCGGGATCCTCTCCCAGATCTGCTAGGATAGCCTGATAATGAGAAGCAATACGTTCAATTTTAATACCATCATAGCGGTCAATCTTTACGTACCCTTCTATCATTTCATCGTCTTGAAAATTATCTTTTAAATTCATTGCAGGTGTCTTATTAGTTTTCAGCCGAAATATTCAACAAAATTATTTTCTGTTTCACAGAGTTTAATTGAATGCAGTTCAGCACCCCCTGCTTCAATATAGGGTTTAAGTTCCTCAAAAATAGTTACTGCCAGCACTTCAGTAGAAGCCATTTTACCCTTCATAAACTCAACATCCAGATTAATATTTTTATGGTCAAGCTTATTGGTTATCTTTTCAGTGATAATAGTTTTCAACACTTTAAGGTCAATCACAAAACCTGTTTCAGGATTAATCTCTCCCTTTACGGTTACAAACAATTCGTAATTATGCCCATGCCAGTTTGGATTAGAACATTTTCCAAATGTTTCATAATTCTCCTCATCTGACCATTCCTCACGAAACAACTTATGAGCTGAATTAAATCTTTCTCTTCGGGTAATATAGATCATTTTCAATAAATGTAAGATGCAAATATACTTAATCTAATATTTGCCTTAAGTACAAATTAAGCTAATTGCGTAACTTTGCCTGATGAAAATACTTCTTGTTGCTGCCACAAGAGCCGAGGTAGAACCATTTCTTAAACACTATTCATTCAGTACTGAAGCTCCTTTTGAAAAAACAATAGGAAATTATCAGCTGAATGTGCTGATAACAGGCGTGGGAATGGTCGCAACAGCATTCTCTATGGCTAAAGCATTCTCTGAACAAAATTATGACCTGGCTGTCAACGCAGGTATTGCAGGGAGTTTTAGTTCATCATTAAAACCTGGCGAAATTTGCAATGTAACCGAAGATATTTTTGCTGAGCTGGGAGCTGAGGATAGTGATAACTTCCTATCCATAGAAAATCTGGGTTTAGGTAAAAGTATTTATTCGCCGATAAACTGTAATTTATTTAATATCAATAAGCCGCTTAAACAAGTCAGGGCAATCACCGTCAATACCGTGCATGGAAATGAAATATCCATTCAAAAAATTGTTGCGCGTTTAAATCCTGATATTGAAAGTATGGAAGGAGCCGCTTTTTTTTATGCCTGCGAACAATATCAGGTTCCTTCTTTACAGATCAGGTCCATTTCAAATTATGTAGAAAAACGTACCCGGGATAATTGGCAGATAGATACTGCTATCAGAGAACTGAATATTTATCTCATTGAACTAATTAAATTATGAAGTTAAGTCTAGGATTTTCACCATGCCCCAATGATACTTTCATTTTCGATGCAATGATCCACAATAAGGTAGATACCGAAGGACTAAGTTTCGAAGTCAGCTACGAAGACGTGGAAACGCTTAATCAGAAAGCATTCAAAGCAGAACTCGACATCACCAAACTAAGTTATCATGCTTATGCTTATCTGACTCCCAATTATGTACTCCTGAATGCCGGAAGTGCTTTAGGTTTTGGAGTGGGTCCATTGCTGATCTGCAAAAATGATGAGTTGGCAAATATGTCATCAGAGGCTCTAAAAAAAATAATTGGCGGG
>JBAZHY010000078.1:0-7455 GCA_041652175.1 Pedobacter sp. | reverse complement strand
TAAGATCATTTGATCAGAGTTGTTATTCAGGGATGGCCATGGATTCAATCCCAGAACCTTTCCGAAACCCTGGTATTGAAGAGTGTCTGAAACGGGGCATAATATCAGGTATTGTTTAGGAAGCAGAAATGTTTTTTTTAAGATTGCTTTTGTTTGCAGGTCGCTGAACGACCATTCATTCAGATTGATAGTATCATTGCCGGGGTTAAAGATTTCAACAAATTCCGTTAGGGGCAAGCCAACTTCGGGAGATGGATCAGCAAATATTTCCGTGATGTATATTTTTGCTGTATCAATCCTTTCAGGTGTCGGTTTTGGAAGATCGGGAGTTCTAAAGCTTAAAACCTCTGAATGATTGATACTCATTCCGCTGCAGTCCTTAAGCCCTGATATTTTTAATTGATAAACTGTCCCGGGAATAAATTTTTTGTTGAATATCAACGTGGTTTTTCTAAACTCCTGGTCCTTTATTATTTGTTTGACCTGACTATCATCGGGGATCAGCTGAAATCTTTCATTGCTGATTGAAAGATCATTCAGATGTTTATTGTAATGGATAACCAGAGCCGAATCCGAGATTTGGATCAGGCTGTCGGCTTTCAGTTCCAAGAGATCATAACCGGAAAAATAAACTGAATTGATTTTTCCGGGAGTTCCGCCGGTGCTGTCTTTTGAGCTGTACCAGTTAAAGGTACCTGTACAAACTGATTTTGGATCTGCCCTTTCCAGTGCCCAACCGCCCTGTTTTTTAACAGGATCCCGATACCATTGATCAGAATAGGACAGAGAGTCTATCGTGATATTCTGAGTATTTTTGAGAATAATCTGATCGCCTCCATTATTTAACGATGGCCAGGGTGAGATACCCAGAACCTTGCCGAACTTTTTAAATTCAGCCGTATCTGATTTTGCACAAAGAATGAGATAAGATCCGGGAGCCATATTTGTTTCCCCGAGAGAGGAGAGGGTGGAGAGGTCGCTGAATTTCCAGTTTTTCACAGAGATATCTTCTTTGCTTGTATTATATAATTCTACAAATTCAACAGAAGGAAGGTCAATCTGAGGACTTGGATCTGCAAATATCTCATTGATCACAATATCTCCGGCCAGTGATAAATATGGTTTTACATAACTGAAGCTAACAGTATCTTTCATACCGATCAGATTACCAGCCTGGTCCTTAATATTGATAGTTTTTAGAGTATATTTTCCCGTTTTTAAGGGTACAGATAATTCAAGCAGGTATTTTTTCGGATCAGGGCTTGTGGATACTGAACTTACATTGCCATCATAATCATTCAGATTAAAGTTAGCCGGATTTTTCACGCTGAGACTATCCATTGCTTCATTGAATTCTATCTCGAGGGTTTCTCCATTGACGACAGTAATTCTGCTTAATTCGGGTTTAACCGTATCCGCTACGATTGGCTCGATTTTGAAATCATCAAAAAAATGTTTCTGAAAAAAACCTGATGTTGATTGCTGAATAAATATCCCAAAGTAAGCCGGGTTAGTAAAACTGATATCTGCAGAAGTACCTTCAGTATAAAAGCCCGAACCGGTGCTTCCTGTCTCCCGTTCAAGGATGAATAAGCCAGTATTGCTGCGGGATACTTTTATCTTTATAATATTGTTCGAAGAGTTTAAGATACCATTTACACCGTCAATGAGCTTCAAGCTTGTTGATGCAGCTCCCGACCGTTTAAAAAGACAGATTTCATCGTCAGTACCACCAATCCGGACAAAGTATCCATTGATTGCCGGGTTTTTCAGGTCTGCTTTGTCTGAGGTCAGATAAACATCTACATAGTTTAAACCGGAAGGATTAAATTGAAGATTTACCCAAAACTCCCATTTTGTATTTATTGCCTGATTATTGGTTGTACTGAGATACATGGATGAAGAGGCTATGTTTGAATTCGATCTGAGGCGATTATTAACAATCAGGAAGTCGGCACTTGAATTGCTTCCGGTCCAGTTTGGATTTGAACTGAAATCCCCGTCAGTAAATGCATCATTTAACTGAGAATACGCTGGATTGCTATAAATTAAAAGCAACAGGATGATGATGTTTTTCATTTCTGCAGTGTTTAGCAGAATTAAATTAAATCTGAAGCCGTTGTTTTCAGTATATAATGAGCCAGCGTGGATAAATCATGATTCAGCGGTACAACTTATCAGCGGGGGATAGATTTGGTATCATTGATGTTAATCTTTGATACTAAGGCTAATGAAATCTTATGAATGCTCAAACTTTTTCACATCTTTGTATATATATTAATTTTTTATTCAAATTTTTTTAACAAAAACACAATTAAGAAATGAAAGTTGCAGTAGTAGGCGCTACCGGCCTTGTAGGTTCGGTGATGTTAAAAGTTTTAGCAGAGCGCAATTTCCCGGTAAGTGAATTGATCCCCGTAGCCTCTGCCAAGAGTGCAGGTAAACAGATCGAGTTCAAGGGAAAGAAATATACTGTTGTGACAATGGATGATGCCATCGCTATGAAGCCTGATGTGGCATTATTTTCTGCCGGCGGAAGCACCTCCCTGGAGAATGCTCCTCGTTTTGCTGAGGTAGGGACAACGGTGATTGATAATTCATCTGCATGGCGGATGGATCCGGGAAAGAAACTTATCGTTCCTGAAGTTAATGCCGGTGAGCTTAGTGCTCAGGATAAGGTTATTGCTAACCCTAACTGTTCTACAATACAAATGGTAGTGGTTTTAAAGCCATTGCATGATAAATATAAGATTAAACGGGTTGTTGTTTCAACTTATCAGTCTGTAACGGGTACCGGCGTTAAAGCAGTTGAGCAATTGATGAATGAGCGTAAGGGTATTGAAGGGCCAATGGCTTATGCTTATCCTATCGATCTGAATGTTATTCCTCAAATTGATGTGTTCCAGAGTAATGGTTATACTAAGGAGGAAATGAAAATGATCCTTGAAACAAAGAAGATCATGAGTGATGACTCGATCCAGGTAACCGCAACAACTGTACGTATCCCGGTAATGGGCGGGCACTCAGAGTCTGTGAATATTGAGTTCGAAAATGAATTTGATCTTGCTGAAGTACGGGCGATTCTGGAAAAAGAAGAAGGGATTATTGTGGTGGATGATCCGGCTAATCAGAAGTATCCGATGCCAATGGATGCACATGAGAGGGATGAGGTTTTTGTCGGACGTATTCGCAGGGACGAATCTCAGCCTAAAACTTTAAATCTCTGGGTTGTTGCTGATAATCTTCGTAAAGGTGCAGCAACCAATGCAGTACAGATTGCAGAATATCTGATGGCAAAAAAGCTAATTTAAAAATAAGAAAGCCCGGCTGAATTTACCCGCCGGGCTTTATGTTTAAAAGCAGCATTTAACTATTTGCCAGCTCAATTTGCTTCTCAATGATATTCTCTATAACGATGCTGGCTGAACCGATCAATCCTGCATCATTCCCCAGTTCTGATAAAATAATCTTAGCACTTTCTCTCAAACTACTTAAACAATAAGTATTGATGGCTTGTGTCATTGGGATACATATTAATTGTTTTGCCTCTGTAATTTTGCCGCCCAGAATAATCACTTCGGGATTAAAGAGCTGAATCAGGGTAGCAACTGTTTTGCCAAGGTTTTGTCCTACCTGCGACAGGATATTGATGGCGTACTGATCACCTTTATTTGCAGCTTCAATAATCTTTTGAGGTTCAATCTGTTCAATCTCATCAAATGATAATTTATTTAAAAGCGATAACTGGCCAGATTTGATTCCCTCTTTAGCCATTCTTGCCAATGCAAATCCTGATGCAACGGTTTCCAGGCACCCTCTTTTGCCACAATAACAGAGTTCACCCTCATTAACAAAGGGAATATGCCCTATTTCGCCGGCGAAGCCTGATGTACCGCTTTGTAATTTGCCATCCATAATAATACCAAGACCTATACCCCAATCCATCAGTAAGACCAAAACATCCTTCTTGTTAACAGCCAATCCGAAGCGACTTTCAGCTATAGCATTGGTTAAAACATCGTTTTTAATATAAACAGGTTTCTGAAACTTTTCTTCAAGAATGTCCTTCAAAGTTTTTGACTCACCTGCAGTTACCATATAAGTAAAGTTTTTACCCAGATTTGAGTCTACAAGGCCCGGCATACTTATGCCAATACCTACTATTTTATTCCTTTTTACTCCAGATGAACTAATGAGTTTTTCAGCAAATTCATGGAGCTCTCTGACAGAGTCCATTTCACGGGTCAAATGAAATGGAACACTTCTATTACCTGAAATATTATTGTTGTTATTATCCAGAATAGCCATTGAAGTGCTAAAATGCTCCATTTGTATACACAGAACAAAAAAAGAGTTGTTTTTAAGGGAGTAGAGTTCCGGCTTTCTGCCTCCTAAAGAGATTCCTTTACCACTTTTTTCGATAATCCCCTCCTGAGTTAATTCTGTAGTCAGATTCAGTGAAGTAGGGGCACTGATATTTAAGATTCTGCAAATGTCGGCATTTGATCTTGCCTGCCCTAAATGCAGAAGCTTGATCAGCTTAATTTTTTGTAAGTATTTCTTTCGTTCAATATTACTTAATGAATCTAAGTATTTCTTATCTACAAGTATCGAATTCATTATCGTCAGGGAGAAAGGTCAAACATATTTGTCAATATTTTTTGTATTCTAACATTTTACTTCGCGCCCATTTATTTTAAATATTCAGATTCTCAATATCGGGACGTAATTCAATATCAAGGTTTGTATATTTCTTATATTAAAATCCTTTTCATCATCAGAAACTAATTAATCTTAATCAGACAAATTATTTCGTGAATTAATATATGATTTCTTTTTGTAATTTCTTATAGCAGAAACTTTTAGAAAAAATTGCAAAAATTTTATTTTTTTAATGATAAGGTTAAATACAATAATATTATTACACAGGTTAATGTTTTTTTTCAACTATATTTAGAATGTCTACTGAAAATTATGCATCAAAAAAAGGAACAGATATCTGATTTTGAACTGATCTCCAGAATAAAGGAGGGAGACGAATCTGCTTTCCGCATAGTGTTTGATTTATACTCAGTAAAACTTTATAACTTTAGTTATCGTTTTCTTAAAGATAAAGAACCCTGTAATGAGGTTGTTCAGGAAGTCTTTCTCAGCCTATGGGTTAATCGGTTAAAACTCGATACTCAATATCCTATTGCTCCTTATCTCTATACAATTACCCGCAGACTTACACTGAATGCTATCCGACAAGTTGCCAGTTCTCAATGTGCTATTGAGAAAATGTGGCTGAACATGCAGAAAGTCAGCAATGAAACAGAAGAACTTGTTCTCTTAGACGATCTTGAGAGATTTGCTGCTGGTGTTTTGTCTCAGTTACCCAAACAGCAGCAGCTGGTTTACCGAATGAGCAGACATCAGGATCTGACTTATGATGAAATTGCAGAAGAGCTGAATATTTCCAGAAATACAGTTAAGAATCATCTTGTTGCTGCTTTAAAGACCCTCAGGACTCATTTGTTTAAAGTTTTCACTTTTATTTTTCTGCTGGAGTCGGCATTGTCATAATTTTCTGACAAATATTTAACTGTCTACTAGTCCTAATTAAATTCCCGCGTGTATTAATACTAATATATTACTCTGCAGGACAGGATATTGATATGAGCCAAAGAAAATTAGAAGAGCTTTTAAGACTTTTTGTTGAAGGCAAGATCAGCAGAAGTGAGTACGAACAGCTGTTTGATTATATACGTTCATCCTCAGATGAGGATGACGGATTAAATCATGCTGTTGATCATATTTTCAGAAATATTAAAAATTATGGTGATTTAAGTGCCGAAGAGAAGGAACTCCTATATAAAAATATTAGTAGTTTAATCGATGCAGAAGAAGATTGTGATAATGAAAAGCCTGGCCGGAATATATGGTATCAGATCGGAGTCGCTGCAAGTGTTGTTATAGTTCTTGCAATTGGTTTGTTTTTTTATTCGAATAAAAGTCAGGATCAGCCTGCTCTTTTAGTAAATAAAGTGCTTAAGCCGATAGTTATTAAACCTGGTGGGAGTAAGGCAGTATTAACGCTTTCAGACGGATCGAAAATTATACTGGATAATGCCAAAAACGGGATTCTGGCTAATCAGGCAGGTGTGAGCATCCAGAAAACATCTGATGGAGAATTACTTTATTCATTTTCAAATGCTGATGAAAGCGTTGCTGAAAAAATCACAAAGGATATTATCTATAATAAGATAGAAACTCCTTTAGGGGGTAAATATCAGATTAATCTTCCTGATGGCAGTAAAGTATGGCTGAACTCTGCATCTTCATTACGCTTTCCTGCTTTGTTTAGTGGAAATACAAGGGAAGTTGAGCTTGATGGGGAGGCATTTTTTAATGTGGCTAAAAACAAGAATAAGCCCTTCAAGGTAATTACCAAGGATCAGATAGTAGAAGTTCTCGGCACCCAGTTTAACATTAATTCATACGGTGATGAGGAGGTTATTAAAACTACATTGATCGAAGGATCTGTCAAAATTCTTTATAAGGATGAAGTGGTTTTGCTTGCACCCGGGCAACAGTTTCAGCCCAATGTATTAAAGCCAAAGGTTGTCGAGGCAGATACAGAAGAAGTCGTTGCCTGGAAGAATGGTTATTTTCTGTTTAAGAATGAAGATATACGCAGTATCATGAGGAAATTATCAAGATGGTATAATGTTGAAGTCAGTTATGTCGGTGAAATTCCTGAAGTTGGTTTTGGAGGTAATATCTCCACATCAAAGGATATAACCGAGGTATTGGATGTGCTTCAGCTTACCAATGCAGTTCATTTTAAAGTTGAAGGAAGGAGGATTACCGTTATGCGATGAAACAGACTTCGTAGAAGAAAATGGTGATCTAAAAAAACCAGAAGCGGTCGCAACGCTCCTGGCTAAACGTTGGATTGCCTAACATCATGTATGAACAAGTATTAACTAAACCCAAACACACAAATATATGAAATTCGATTCATTAACATTATGTAAGCCTTCCGATTACATAATAAAGCTATTGTTGATGATAAAACTGATTTTTGTTTTATTGGTCACAGCCCTGCTTCAGGTAAGCAGTGCTGAAACGTACTCGCAGACGGTGAGTTTAAAATTCAGGAATGCCAGGCTTGAAACCGTACTGAAAGAAATCGGAACCCAGACAGGTTATGATCTGGTTTATATTACCCCACTGATTAATGAAGCCAGACCGGTTAGTATCCATGTCAGTAATGCCCCATTAAGGGATGTATTGGAAAGGTCTTTTTCTAACCAGGCATTAACTTACACTATTAGTAATAATACAATTATTGTTCAGAAAAAAATTGCTGAGATTACGGCTACACCACTTCTGGATATTGAAACGCTTACAGAAAAAGCGCCTCCGACTGAAATCAGGGGGAAAGTTACCGACACTAAAGGCGAAGCACTC
>JBAZHY010000077.1:0-7491 GCA_041652175.1 Pedobacter sp. | reverse complement strand
TGGATGGCATTGAGTTCAATGCCTGAGCCAAATGCACCCGTATCAGCTGATGAAACTGCAGCTCCACCCATTCCGATGCGGTAATTTTCCCCTCCAAGAATCACGATTTTATCACCTGCTTTTGGCGTGTGCTTGATGGCCTGATCCAGTTTGCCGTAGCCTATTCCTCCTGCCTGCATAATCACTTTATCGTAAGCGATTTTACGATTGTTCTCTTCATGCTCAAATGTCAGCACAGAACCGGTAATAAGTGGCTGACCGAATTTATTTCCAAAATCAGAGGCCCCGTTGGAGGCTTTAATCAGGATATCCATCGGAGTCTGATAAAGCCATGGTCTTTCCTCCATACCTTTCTCCCATGTCCGGTCATTTTCAAGTCTGGAGTAGGAAGTCATATACACCGCTGTTCCCGCAAGGGGTAAAGATCCCTGCCCGCCAGCCAGACGGTCGCGGATTTCGCCTCCGGATCCTGTTGCAGCCCCGTTAAATGGTTCTACAGTGGTAGGGAAATTATGAGTTTCGGCTTTTAAAGATAAAACGGAGTCGAATTCCTTTTCTTCATAAAAATCGGGCTTATCGGCACTTTTGGGAGCAAACTGCGTTACTCTTGGACCTTTTAAAAAGGCAACGTTATCTTTATATGCAGAAACAATATTGTTGGGATTTGTTTCAGAGGTTTTTCTGATGAGTTTGAAAAGGGAAACCGGCTTTTCTTCACCGTCAATGATAAATGTACCATTGAAGATCTTGTGGCGGCAGTGCTCAGAGTTAGCTTGTGAAAATGCAAATATTTCTGAGTCGGTTAGCTTTCTGCCAATTTTTACTGAGAGGGCATTCAGATAATCTACTTCCTCCGGACTTAAAGCCAGACCTTCAGATTTATTGTAGGCTGCAATATCAGTTATATCCAGAATAGGTTCAGGCTTGATATTGATCGTATAAATCCCCTGATTTAATTCAGCATATTTCTGGGACAGCATTGGGTCAAACCCGTTAAAGTCTGATGATACTTTTTCAAATTCTTCAATCCGGATAATACCGGAAATACCCATGTTTTGGGTCATCTCAACGGCATTGGTACTCCATGGAGTAATCATGGCGGCTCTCGGACCAACAAAAAAACCGGATAATACAGATTCTTCTAATTTGTGTGCGTCCCCAAATAACCAGCTTAACTTACTGATATCTTCTTTTGATATCTCATTTTGTGTTTGAACTGCAAAAACGGTTTGTTTGGGGTTGACAAAAAAATGGATCATTTAACGTGGTGTTTGAATGCTTGTATCTGAAAGTACAAAGTTAATTTATTTAAATTAATTAGCTTGTCAGATTATACAGGATTCAATTTATATCCCTGATTTGTTAACTTTTGAGAAAAGAATATTCGTAACTTTATATAAAGTTATTTGATACGGATAGTATTGCTGTTTACATGAAGTTAATACTATCTTTTATGCATTGTCGTTCAGTATTATTACTTAATCAGAAGTCTGAAATGGTTAAACAAATCAAAGATTACATCTGATAGTTAAGAACAATAAAAATAAACGGATGAAAACTCAATCTTTATTTCCGGTATTATTGGTTGCAGCTGTATTAGCTCAATCTTGTGTAAGTAAACAGAAATATACTGCTTTACAGACCAGTCATAGTCAGCTTCAAACAAATTATAATCTTTTGCAGGAAAGCAGTCGCGACCTGGATCAGAAATTACAGAAAACCCAGAATAATCTGAGCGAATCACAGGTTCGGCTGAGGAGTCTGGAGGAACAGATTGCTGCAGAGCGTTCTAATCTTGAATCTTTACAGAAAGCACTGGATAAGTGTTTAACCTCCAGCAGCCAGGGGAATGTGAATATTTCCAAGCTGGTGGATGAGATTAACAGTTCTAATAAATATATTCAGCAATTGGTTAATACCAAAAACAAGAGCGACTCTTTGAATCTGGTACTGACAAATAATCTGACCCGCTCCCTTACCCGCGAAGAGATGAGTGATGTTAATGTGCAGGTCTTGAAAGGAGTAGTTTATATATCCCTTGCCGACAATATGCTTTACAGATCGGGCAGCTATCTGATTTCGGATAAAGCGGATAAAGTACTGGGTAAAATTGCCAAGATTATTAAAGACTACGAAAATTATGAGGTGCTGATAGAAGGTAATACCGATAATGTGCCGATCTCAATGCCTAATATCAGAAATAACTGGGATTTGAGTGCTTTAAGGGCTTCCTCAGTGGTTCAATCGCTTCAAAATAACTATGGTGTTGATCCGAAACGTCTTACTGCCGGTGGTCGTGGGGAGTATAATACTATTGCAGATAATAATACTGAAGCAGGAAAAGCCAGAAACAGACGGACTCAGATTATTATTACTCCCAAACTGGATCAGTTTATGGAGCTGATAGGCAAAGCTCCGGCAAGTTCGGATGAATAATTAAATACTTTGATCTGAAGACATCATATTATGCGCCCTTTCCTGTTAGTTTCTTTTCTTGTTCTTACCTCACTTAGTTCTTTTTCCCAACCGCCTTCACTGGTGATTGACAGGGTTGAAAAACGAACAAATGAGCATGTCAGACAAACCTCTCAGTATCTTTTTAAGGATGGGGGAGGTAAAACACGCCTGAGTTTTTCGGTGAGGGCTGTTAATGAGAACTACTTTTTATTGCTTAATCTGCCGCTTGCTGCGAATATCAAGCGTGGTACGGAGATTGAAATTGTTATGGAAAATGCGAAGAAGCTTCACCTGAAATCTTCAACTGAGGTAATATCTATGGGGGATGCTGATGTGAGTAAGAAAATGATGGTTTTTGAACTGGATCCGGCTACAGAATTGAATGAACTGTTAAAGCAGGGAGTCAGTTCAATTACCATTCCTACAAGTAATAAAGGGACTGTGCAGGTTAGTTTGCTTGCTGCCGACAGGGGGCAGATCAGAGCAGGTCTGAATCTGACACAAAAGAAGTCTTAGACAACTCTTTACTACTTTGATAACCAGTCGTATTGTCATTTTGGGGAATACGGCTCTCAAGCTTGTCTATTAGTATTGATATTTCACTTTTCATAAAGAATCCAACCATTCTCTTCAGCTTTTTCAGCATCTGGATTGCAGCTTCGATTTTTTCTTTATCATTCATATCAGCAAAATTATACTAATATTTTTAGTATTCTAAGAATATTTTTAATTTTTATGATTATAATAGATTTATATTTGAGTAATGAAGATTCTGATACCTCTTGCGATCCTGTTTATTGTAATTATGATGATGGCACGTTACCGGAAATTTCATAAATAACTTTTTGGTTTAGTTGATCCGGAATTAATTCGATGATAAATAATATTCTGTTTATCAGTTAATTGTATAGTTTAATAGCTTGTTTTGCCCGAACTTATTAAGTATTGCTTGTATATTCGCAGCATAAACTAACCAGTAAAATATGTCAGCAGAAGTAAATATTCCACGCCTTGATCTGAATGATTATATCAAGGGTAGCCCTGAGCAGAGAAAGCGTTTTTCTGATCAGATAGGTAAAGCTTTTAATGATACAGGCTTTGTTACGATTGCTAATCATGGAATGACTCAGGAGCTTATAGATGAGCTTTATACTGAGGTGAAGCAATTCTTTGGCATGCCGGAGGATCAAAAGCTGAAATATGAAAAGCCTGAGCTTGCCGGACAGAGAGGTTATACCAGTAAGGGTAGGGAGAAGGCAAAAGATTCGATAACTCCTGATCTGAAGGAATTCTGGCAAAGTGGCCAGGTTGTTACAGATCATGATCCGGTAAAATCAGAATATCCGGATAATATCATGGTTGATGAATTACCGGGCTTCAATAAAGTTACCCGTGAAGTGTATGAACGCCTGGAGTATGCAGGCAAGTATTTGCTAAGGGCAATTGCTGTTTATCTGGATCTTCCGGAAAATTATTTTGATGATAAGGTACATAATGGTAATTCAATTTTGAGGGCAATTCATTATTTCCCGATTGAAAACCCGGATAGTTTACCAGCTGATGCGGTACGTGCGGGAGCTCATGAGGATATTAATCTGATCACACTTTTAATTGGGGCAAGTGCCGATGGTCTGGAAGTTTTAACCCGTGACGGAAGCTGGTATCCTGTAAAAGCTCATGTTGAGGATATTGTGGTAAATGTCGGGGATATGCTTCAGCGTTTAACAAATAATAAATTAAAATCTACTACTCATCGTGTCGTGAATCCACCTCGTGAACTGATGAAGACCTCCAGATTTTCTGTTCCTTTTTTCCTGCATCCTAAAGGTAATATGGATTTGACCTGTTTGGATTCATGTATTAATGCGGATCATCCGAAGGCCTATACCGATATGACAGCAGGGGAATATCTGGATGAACGTTTGAGGGAGATCGGCTTAAAGAAATAAGTTTATTTTAATAGCACGTCATTCCTGCCTTCAGACAGGTTGAACGAGCGAGCAGAAATTCTTACATCTAAGAATGATTTGATGCGAGCAGAAATCTGTTGATAAGGAGCTTGGCTTTAGTCAGTAGATTTCTCAGTCGTACCTCCTTCGACCTGCCTGCGGCAGGCAGGAATGACGTGGTTAGGCAGGAATGACGGTGGTAGGTAGAATTACTTCTTCATCTCTTTCAGAATACTTCTTTCCAGTTCTTTCTGATGTAGAGTGCCAATGATATAAACCAGACCGTCGCGGTCAGTAAGTTTAACCGCATCCTTGCCCCCCGCATAAAAACGAACTGTACCTTTCTGATGAAGGTTGTAAACCGGATTATTGATAGTATACGAACTGTAGGGAATAAGTTCAACTTTTACAATGCTGTTGAGGTCTATCTTTACCATTTTAGTAGTCCATAAACCATCGAGCACGATACTTTTGTTATTCACCGTAGTTTGATAATGAAGCAGAAACATCATTATGACCGATGCTACCAGAATACCGAAACCTACAACTAAAAAGAGTTCGGCATTTGTCTCACGTTTTTCTGTAATGAAATATGCGGCAAAGCAAAACAGGGCAAGAACCAGGCGAATACTGATCCGGCCGGGGTCGCGGCCCAGATACTGCCTTTCTAAAAAAGTTACCTGATTTTCCTGCATCTCATTTGAATTGTTCTAAGATAAAAACTTTTTTGGTGAGCTGACTAATTTTATAACGCTCATCGATTCTTAATCCGGCAATCCAGATTATATCGCCGTTTTTATTTTCCAGTACTCCGATATCTTTTTTATGGTTAAGGCTGATCTTTTGTTCAATAAAAAAATCACTGAGCTTCTTTGTGCCTTTCAAACCTAGGGGCTGAAAATAGTCACCGCTTTTCCAGCTTCTTAATTTTAGCGGAAACTGAAGCAGATCAAAGTCCAGTTGTGCCAGATTAATATCTTTATTTAATTTGGATGCATTTGCAGGACAAATAACTGAACTGAAGGTTTTTCCTCTCCATACGTATTGTCCGTTTTCCTGACTGATTAGTATTTCTTCTTCCTCTGTTTTTATAATCCTGCTTAAAATCAATTTATTGCGATCCAGTAATAACTGGTGGCTCACAGATTGGAAAACCTTACCCGGCTCAGCATTCCATGATCTTTGAAGGTCTGAAAGTACAGGTTCAGAGAACCCATAGGGCTTGAAGAGTTCATACATTAAGGTATCCAGGGGTCTGAGTTTATGTAAATCAGCCAGATTAATCTCAATCTCTCCTGAATTTACTTTTTTAAACAATTGAGCCCTTACTTCTTCTACTTTCTGCTCCAGAATTACTTCCAGATCGGAAAAACGTTTGCGGTTTTCTTCAAAGGTATGCTCGAGAGAGGGATTTAATTGTTTTAAAACCGGAATAACTTCAATCCTGATTTTGTTTCTGGCATATTTTGAAGAAAGGTTGGAGCTGTCTTCACGAAAAGAATACTTCTCTTTAATGAAGATATCATCAATTTCTTCCCGGTTAAGAAAGAGAAGTGGCCGGATGAGTTTCCCTTTTTTAGGTAATATTCCATGTAATCCGGAAATACCTGTTCCCCGGGTAAGATTCAAAAGCATGGTTTCTATGGCATCATTCTGATGATGTGCCACTCCGATGTAAAGGTATCCTGATTCTTGCCTGATTTTCTCCAGCCATTGATAACGGAGCTCTCTTGCGGCCATCTGAATAGAAATACGCAGCTCCCGGGCAAATTCAGCGGTATCGAAGCGGACTGAATGAAAGGAAACATCCAGCCTTTGTGCCAGGTCAGCGCAAAATGCTTCATCCTGATCAGATTCATCGCCTCTGAGCCCGAAATTGCAATGTGCAATCCCAAAAGAGAAGCCTGCAGCCTTAAACAAATGAGCCATCAGCACGGAGTCGCGCCCGCCGCTAACTGCAAGAAGTACAGGTTCTTCATCCCCGAAAAGGGCATGTTCTTTGATGTAGTTTTGGAAGCGCCGGATAACTGTCATACTATCAAAATTATTTAATTAAAAATCCTTAGCCAAAAAACTATTTTTGCATCGTGAGAAGAATCCTATTATTCGTTCTGTTTATAGTTCTGTCTATTGGAGCATTTGCCCAGGGTCGGCAGATCGAGATCAGATCATCTGAACTGATCAAAGGATTTCAGACTTCGGGTTTTACACGTATTATTCGTCCTGTTTTTGCTCATGATGGGTCCACCCTGGCTGCTGACAGTGCAGATTTTAATCAGTCGGCCAATACTTTTCAGGCTTTTGGCCATGTGGTAATTACCCAGCCTTCGGGTACAACTATTTATTCGGATCTTCTTAATTATGACGGAAATACTAAGCTGGCTGTTCTGACCAATAATGTACGCATGGTTGACGGGGATGCAACGCTGACTACAGAGTATTTAACCTATGATATGACTACCCGTATTGGTACTTATACCGGTGGGGGCAAGATAGTTAACGGGAAAAATGTGCTGACCAGTAAGAATGGGTATTATTTTGCAAATAGCCGGGACTCTTATTTCAGGCATGATGTAGTGCTGAATACTCCTGATGCTGTGATTAAAAATGATACGCTGCGATACAATTCAAATTCAAAGCTTGCCTATTTCTATGGGCCTACACATATTTATGGTAAGGATGATACACTTTATACTGAAAATGGAACTTACGATACTAATCTGGAACAGGCGCGTTTCGGGAAAAAGAATCTGTATACCCAGGGGAGTAAATCATTGACAGGCGACAGTCTGTTTTATGACCGTAAGGCAGGAATTGGTCGGGCAATCGGACATATAATTTTTATGGATACTGTCGAAAATGCTTTGTTAAAGGGCGGACTTGGATTCTATAAAAAGGCGGATGAGAGTATTCTGGTTACAAAAAGCCCTTATGTGGTTATTATTTCTGAATCAGATTCTGCAAAAGTAGATTCTATCTGGATGACTGCAGATACTCTATTTAGTAAAGTAGTGTTTAATAAAGATATTAAGCCCTATCGCAAACAGGAGATGATACCCGACGATCAACTGGCAGAAGAGAAGCC
>JBAZHY010000076.1:0-7574 GCA_041652175.1 Pedobacter sp. | reverse complement strand
CCGATGCCCAGTATAAATTGAAACAACTCGGAGAATCTGAAAAAGCTTATGAAAAAGTCCTGGAGCTTAATCCGGTAGATATTGAGGCATGGCTGGATTATTCTTCTATTCTGTTTGAACAGGATAAACTTGACAGTGCCATTGAGATTATTTCTGAGGGGATCAAAAATAATCCTGATTCTGCAGAGCTCTATTACAGAATGGTAGCTTACCTGTTTGCTGCCCATCAATTCAGTGAAGCATTGGTATATCTGGAAACTGCATTGAATACAGATCCTGAAAAACACCATATTCTATTTGAATATCTTCCGCAGCTTCATGAAAATAAAGTTATTGTGGATATTATTAACCGATATACCCGCTAAGAGCGAATTAATTAATTGTGTCTTTAGGATTTAATTTATTTTTTTGGAGATTTGCAGAATAAATTTGAGACTGCTTTTCCTTCGCAAACAATTAAGAACAGGCCTCATCCTTAAATCCAATTGCAATAAAAATACATATGAACTATATGCTAAAAAATATCCCTGAGCGTACCCAAAAACCACGACTCAATGGCCTTACCATGGTTATGGATAAGGGTCTGAGTGTACGACAGATCGAAGATTTCCTGGAAGTAGCTGGTCCGCATACCGACATTGTAAAATTAGGCTGGTCTACTTCTTTTGTTACTCCTAATCTTGAAAACAAATTAAAAGTATATCGCGATGCGAATATTCCGGTATATTTTGGAGGTACTTTATTCGAGGCGTTTATTATCAGAAATCAGTTTGATGATTATCGCAGGGTACTGGATAAATACGATATGAAGTTTGCTGAAGTTTCTGATGGTTCAATCACGATTCCTCATGAGCAAAAATGTGAATATATCAGCAAACTCAGTGAGCAGGTTACTGTTATATCTGAGGTGGGATCGAAAGATGCAGCCAAGATTTTTGCACCTTATAAATGGATCAGTCTGATGCAGGCTGAGATTCAGGCAGGAAGCTGGAAGGTTATCGCTGAAGCCAGAGAAAGTGGTAATGTTGGATTATACAGGGATTCAGGAGAGGTTAGACAGGGGCTTGTAGATGAAATTCTGACTCAGATACCTGCTGAATCTATTATCTGGGAAGCTCCGCAGAAGGCTCAACAGGTTTGGTTTATAAAGCTTATCGGTTCAAATATTAATCTTGGAAATATTGCTCCGGTAGATGTTATTCCTGTTGAAACCTTACGTCTTGGGTTAAGAAGCGATACTTTCGATCATTTTTTAAGTCTTGAGAATAAATAGGTTTTAGTTTGTTTTCTAAGATATAAAAGGAGGAATGCATAATGAAGAAATACGGACTCATAGGATATCCACTCACTCATTCTTTTTCGAAAAAATATTTTACGGAAAAGTTTGAGAAGGCAGAACTTGATGATTACCGGTATGACCTTTTTCCACTGCCAAACCTGAGTGATCTTCCTGAATTAATCAATGGAATTCCTGAACTATGCGGATTAAACGTAACCGTACCTCATAAAATAGGGGTAATGTATTATCTAGATAAGATTGACCCTGCTGCAAAAGAGATTGATGCTGTCAATTGTATAAAAATTGTAAACCATCAGCCGGTCGAAGCATTTTTTAGTGGTGAGCTTTCGTCAATGAATGTGAGGCTGGAAGGGTATAATACGGATGCAATTGCCTTTGAAGCATCATTAAAGCCATTACTTAAAAAGCATCATCAAAAGGCGCTGATTCTGGGTAATGGGGGAGCAGCCAGAGCAGTAGCCTATGTTTTGAATAAACTGGGTATTTCTTATCGTACAGTATCAAGAAAGGCGATAGGAAAGCAATTAACGTATGAGAAACTTAACTCTGAAATTATGAATGAGTGTTTTCTTATCATCAATACAACCCCGCTGGGAACCTTCCCGAATATAGAAGAATGTGCTGATATCCCATATGAAATGCTCGGTACAAAGCACTTACTTTACGATCTGGTCTATAACCCTGCTGAAACAGAGTTTTTGAAGAGAGGAAAAGCTCGTGGTTCGGCATGTAAGAACGGCATGGAAATGCTTCATTTGCAGGCTGAAAAGTCTTGGGAAATATGGAATAGCTAATGATAAAGAGCTGTTTACACATTCTTTTTTTCGTTTGCCCTATTCTGGTTTCCTGTTCTGCAGATTACTCTCCCAAACCCCGGGGCTATTTCAGGATAGATCTGCCGGAAAAAAAATACCAGACTTATTCTTCGGATTGTCCATATACTTTTGATTATCCGGTATATGCACAGGTACAGCCTGATAAGAACAGGGATGCAAAACCCTGCTGGCTTGATGTGAGCTATCCGGGTTTCAATGGCAGGATTCATTTAAGTTATCAGCCTATAAATTCTGAAAAGCAATTTAACCAGCTGATCGAAGATGCCCGTACCTTTGCGTTCAAACATACCGTAAAAGCTACTGCCATTGATGAAGCTATGATTTCCTATCCTGATCGTAAGGTTTATGGGATTTATTATTCAATTGAGGGCAATACTGCCTCTTCTGTTCAGTTCTTTTTAACTGACAGCACACACAATTATCTTCGCGGGGCCTTGTATTTTAATGAGCAGCCCCGGCTTGATTCAATAAAACCGGTATTGGATTTTATAAAAAAGGATATAGATTTAATGATTAAAACCTTTAAATGGAAAAAGCGATGAGATTATTTTATTTAATTGTATTTATTCTGATTTCGCAGACTGTTTCAGCACAGTTAAGTAAAGAAGAGAAAAAGATCATTGATTATATCAAAAGCCATTATGGTGAGGCCGAAGAATTGCTGATAGAATCAGTAAATATCAATAGCGGAACGCTTAATGTAGAAGGAGTAAGGAAAGTTGGGGCAGTTTATCGCAGAGAGCTTGACAAACTGGGTTTTACTACTGAATGGGTCGATCTTCCCGACTCATTGCGCCGGGCGGGGCATCTTGTGGCAAGCCGTAAAGGCACTCAGGGAAAGCGTTTGTTTCTTATCGGGCATCTGGATACAGTTTTTGAGCTGGATATGGAATTTAGTCCTTATCAGAAATTAAACGATTCTACAGCCACCGGACAGGGGGTAAACGATATGAAGGGTGGTAATGTGGTTATGATATCTGCTTTGAAAGCATTGCATGATCTTGGTTTATTAAAAGGTACTCAGATTATTGCATATTTCACCGGAGATGAGGAAAGCTCGGGGTCTCCGCATTGGGTTGCAAGAAAAGATTTTATTGAGCGTGCAAAAACAACGGACATTGCTTTAGGATTTGAAGGAGCACAAGGATTAAATACTGTTGCAGTAGCAAGAAGAGGTATTGGAGGCTGGACATTGAATGTTACGGCTAAAACGGGTCATTCAGCAGGAATCTTCAGCGAAAGTGCAGGTTATGGAGCTATTTATGAGGCGGCTCGTATCATTAATGAATTCAGAATTCAGTTGAAGGATGAAAAATATCTGACTTTTAATCCGGGTTTAATCAGTGGCGGTTCCGAAATCCGTCTGGATCCTGTTAATGCAAGAATGGAAGCGATTGGTAAAACCAATATAATTTCACCTGCAGCTTTTGTGGCCGGGGATCTTCGTTTTATTTCAGAAGCTCAGAGAGACAGGGCGAGGGAAAAGATGAAGGCTATTGTGTCCCAAAACCTCAACGGAACCTCTGCCAGTATCTCATTCACTGACGGTCTGCCTGCTATGGAACCTACTGAGGGGAATTATAATCTTGTTAAATATCTCGATCGTATTACGCAGGATATGGGTGTTGGAGTAACCAAAGCCGGAGATCCGGGCTCGCGTGGTGCCGGTGATATTTCTGATATTGCAAAATACGTAGATAGTCTGGATGGTATGGGGGCCTCAGGTGGTGGTGCCCATAAACCTGGTGAGGTGATCAACCTGAAAGAATTTCCGACGCTTATTCAGAGAGCCGCTCTGATGATTTACAGGTTAAGTCGTAAGGATACGGAACTGAATTAATACATTATTGGGTTCTTCCGTAATTAACAGCAGGAATTTGGTAATTTTGTAATTATGATTCAGATCAAATCTTTTACCTTTAATCCGTATCAGGAGAATACCTATGTACTTTTTGATGGAAGTAATGAATGTGTGATCATTGATCCGGGAATGTATACAGGGGATGAACAGAACGCATTTTTAAAATTCATTGCTGATCATAATCTAAAGCCGGTATTGCTCTTAAACACTCACTGCCATATAGATCATGTGCTGGGGAATAAATTCATATTTGATACTTACGGACTCTTACCCCGTTTCCATAAAGGCGAACAGGCAGTAATAAATTCAGTAGTATCTTATGCCCCTCAGATGGGAATTCGTTATGATGTTTCACCCCTTCCTGAGTTTTACCTTCCGGAAAGCGGGACAATACAATTCGGCAATTCTGAACTGGAACTGATCTTTGCTCCGGGACACTCACCGGCACATTTGTGTTTTTATAATAAAGAACAGCAGTTTATCATCGGTGGTGATGTTTTATTTTACAGAAGTATCGGCCGTACGGATCTTCCGGGTGGTAATTTTGATTTGCTGATCTCAAACATCCGTGAAAAACTGTTTACATTGCCTGATGAGGTCAGGGTTTTTCCCGGACACGGGCCCTCTACCAGCATTGGTTTTGAAAAACAAAATAATCCATTCCTGAGTTAAAAACGGATCGATTGAATACTTCCTACTACATAGCAAAAAGATACCTGTTTTCTAAGAAGTCCGTCAATGCAATAAATTTTATTTCAGGGATTTCGATGTTGGGTGTTTTCGTAGGAAGTGCGGCGTTGATCATTATCCTTTCTGTATTTAATGGATTTGAGAATATCATTCTATCCATGTACAATACTTTTAGTCCGGAGTTAAGAATTGAGACACTTAAGGGCAAGACCTTCGACCCAACTGATGTACGTTTTGAAAAATTAAAGAATGATAAACGAATTATCAGTTATACCGAAGTATTGCAGGAGAAAGCGTTGGTCAGATATGGTAAAAGCCAATCTATTGCTCTGATTAAAGGGGTAAGCGAGGGCTTTACCAAGGGTAAACCGGGCCTGGACTCAGTGATTTCAAGTGGCAGCTTTATGCTGTGGAATCGTGGGCAGGACTATGCCGTAATCGGTGCTGCATTACAGAATTATCTTTCGGTTAATCTGAACGATGAATTTCAGACGCTTGATATTTATGCGCCACGCAAAGGATCATTAAATTCTATCAATCCTGCTAATGAGTTTAATGTCAGTTCAATTTACCCCTCCGGAGTATTTTCAGTCCAGCAGGAATTTGATAATACAATGATAGTACCTCTTGGTTTTGCCCGGAATCTTCTCGGTGAAAGTATCCTGGTCTCAAGTATTGAGATTAATATGGCTCCGGGAGTTTTGGTTGACGATTTTCAACATGAACTCGAAGAATCCCTTGGTAGTAATTTTGTGATCAAGAATCGAAGTCAGCAGAATGTGCTGCTCTATAAGATACTCAATTCTGAAAAATGGGCAATATTTCTCATTCTAACTTTTGTACTGATCATTGCCATATTTAATATTATCGGCTCCCTGACGATGCTGGTTATTGATAAACGGCAGGATATAGCTATTCTAAGCAGCTTAGGAGCAAATCATCAATTAATTAAAGGTATCTTCTTTCTGGAAGGAATGATGATTTCTATGCTGGGCTGTCTGGGAGGTATGATCGCCGGACTGATATTCATTCTTCTCCAGCAGCAGTTTGGGTTTATTAAAATGTCGGGTAATAATCTGATGATCAGCTCTTATCCGGTTGGGATTAAGCTTACAGATTTTTTCCTTGTCTTCGGGACTGTTTTTTTAGTTTCCATAATAGCATCGGCTATTTCATCCCGTTTGAGCATAAGGAATTCAATGAGTTTGAAAGAAGCTTTATAGATATTTACCAGGTGCCAGATAGTTTTTAACGTAATCTTCCACACCCTTTTCCAAACTGTAAAATTCCTGACTGTATCCAATTGAACGAAGCTTTTCCATACCTGCCTCAGTAAAGTACTGATACTTGTCTCTGATGTCTTCAGGTGTCGGGATGAATGAAATATCCGGAGTTTTTCCAAGAGCGTGAAAAGTAGCTTTTGCAAGATCAAGGAAGGTTCTTGCCTTACCTGTACCCAGATTATATATTCCTGAATCTTTACGATGATGCATCAGAAAATAAAGCACATTTACAACATCTTTGATATAAACAAAATCACGCATCTGTTCTCCGTCTTTAAATTGCGGATTATGGGATTGAAATAATTTCATTGTCCCGGTTTTGTTTATTTGATTAAAAGTGTGGAAGATCACTGAAGCCATTCGGCTTTTATGATATTCGTTCGGGCCATAAACATTGAAAAACTTCAGTCCTGCCCAGAAATAAGGTTTCTTTTCCTGCTTCAGAGCCCAAATATCAAAATCATTCTTCGAATCGCCGTATGGGTTAAGTGGCTTAAGTAATGAAATTTTTGATTCATCATCATCGTAGCCTTGCTCACCAAGTCCATAGGTAGCAGCTGATGAAGCGTAGACTAAAGGAATCCCAAACTCTGAACAGATATTCCAGATATCTTTGGTATAATTCAGATTCAGCTTGTTGAACAATTCCACGTCCATTTCGGTGGTGTCGGTTCTGGCACCAATATGAAAAACAAACTGTACGTGTAAATGATTATTGCGCAGCCATCCGGTAAAATCGTTGCGGTCAACCTGTTTGCTGAATCGTTTTCCGGAAAAGTTCTTGTTTTTGTCTTCCCTTGAAAAATCATCAACTAAAATAAGATCATAAAATCCCTCATCGTTCAGTTTCTGGACTAAACAACTTCCAATAAACCCAGCTGCTCCGGTAATGATGATCATGATTATAAGTTTTTAATGCAATTATATGAATAAGTTTTGTTTCACATCAGGAATCAGACTGCCTTTTCGGGCGTAATCAAAGAATATTTCAACAGCTCTTCTGCCTTCCTCTCCAAGGTCTACAGAATATTTGTTTACATATAGTTCTATATGTTTTTTAACAACATCATTGCTCATTTCCTGAGAATGAGAGCAGATGAAGTCCATGCCGGATTCGGGATTTTCAAATGCATAGTTTACACTTCTGCGTATGATGCGGTTAACTTTTTGTTTAATTTCTTCAGGAAGTTCCCGTTTGATCATGATACCTCCAAGCGGAATTGGACAATGAGTCAGGTTTTCCCAGTATTCACCAAGATCCATGATTTTTTTCAGCCCTTTATCCTGATAAGTAAAACGGTTCTCATGGATTATAACACCCAGATCGATCTCCTGATTAAGAAGTGATGCTTCTATTTCGAAAAACTTCATTTCTATTTTATTTTGGGCCTCAGGGAAAGCGAGGTTCAGCAGAAAATTTGCGGTAGTATATTTACCGGGTATGGCTACTTTCAGCCCGCCAATTATTTTTTTTAGAGCCTCTGATGACATATTTGCCAACTCATCATTTTTGCAGATCAGCAATGGACCCACTCCAAAACCTAAAGCACTTCCGGCATTCAGGAGTACATAATTGGGAGTTAGATAAGCATAAGCATGATAAC
>JBAZHY010000075.1:0-7647 GCA_041652175.1 Pedobacter sp. | reverse complement strand
TCGAAGCATCATGCTCTGTTACCGGCATTTCATCTTCCAGTTCGGGCAGGATTCTGCCTGCCAGTTGTTTACCAAGTTCAACGCCCCATTGATCAAAGCTGAAAATATTCCATATTACCCCCTGTACAAATATCTTATGTTCATAGAAGGCGATCAGTGATCCCAGTGTTTTGGGGGTGATCTTTTTAATTAAAATGGAATTGCTTGGCTTATTACCTACAAAAACTTTGAAGGGGGCAAGTTTTATTATTTCTTCTGTTGATTTTCCTGAAGATTTCAACTCATTCTCAACCTCCTCCCGGCTTTTGCCATTCATCAAAGCTTCGGTTTGCGCAAAGAAATTGGAAAGCAAAAGTTGATGATGGTTTCCAAGGGGATTATGGCTCTGTGCAGGGGCAATAAAATCGCATGGAATTAATCTGGTGCCCTGATGAATCAATTGATAAAATGCATGCTGTCCGTTAGTCCCCGGCTCACCCCATATCACCGGACCGGTCTGATAATCTACAGGTTTGCCGTTTCTGTCTGTCGATTTACCATTACTCTCCATGTCGCCCTGTTGAAAGTAGGCTGCAAAACGATGCATATATTGATCGTAGGGAAGGATTGCATGGCTTTCAGCATCGAAGAAATTCGTATACCATATACCCAGCAATGCCATAATAACCGGAATGTTTTCTTCAAATGGTGTGTTTCTGAAATGTTCATCTGCTTCATAGGCCCCATCCAGTAATGAACGGAAATTTTTAAAACCTATTCCGCAAGCTATGCTCAGTCCGATACCACTCCATAAAGAATATCTTCCTCCTACCCAATCCCAGAATTCAAACATATTTTCTGTATCGATTCCGAATTGGGATACCCCCGCTTTATTGGTCGAAAGGGCAACAAAATGTTTTGCTACATCCCCTTCCTGAGCTCCTCTTTCAATAAGCCAGTTTCTTGCAGTAAATGCATTCGCCATCGTTTCCTGAGTGGTGAATGTTTTAGAAGCAATCATAAACAGGGTAGTCTCAGGGTCGATATTTTTTAGTGTCTCAGCAACATGGGTACCGTCCACATTTGAAACAAAATGCAGTTTCAAATGATTACTATAGGCTTTTAAAGCCTCAGTTACCATTACCGGACCCAGATCTGAGCCTCCTATTCCTATATTAACTATATCAGTGATCGGTTTCCCGCTGTATCCTTTCCAGTTTCCTGAAATAACCTGCTCAGAGAACTTTTCCATTTTATCCAGTACGCTGTGGATATCAGGTAAAATATCTCTTCCATCAAGAATAAATCCGCTTTTTGCCGGATTTCGTAAAGCGGTATGCAGCACAGCGCGGTCCTCTGTCTGATTGATTTTTACGCCCTTAAACATAGCCTCTATGGCCGGCTTTAATCCGCATTCCCGGGCAAGCTGAATCAATAATTTTTTTGTATCAGCATTGATCCTGTTTTTTGAATAATCGAACAGAATATCACCAAAATGAACGGAGAACTGTGCAAATCGCTGAGTATCCCCGAAGAACTCACGGAGATGTAAGTGCTTAATTTCCTCAAAATGGGTACTAAGGGTTTTAAAGGCTCCGGTCGACTTGAACTGGCTGGCTGGTAGCATAGGTGCTTAATGGTTTAAAGAAAAATATCTCTGATGTTGTAAAAATAGAGTTAATTTGAAAGTATTTCTATACTAACCAGACTAAAATTATGAAGAAATTACTGAGTGTTTTGCTTATAGCAGGCTGGATTCCCCTGCATGCGCAGATCAGGGCTGATGATGTAAAGTCGTTTACACTGGAGAATGGCATGAAGTTCCTCATTGTTGAAGATAATTCCATTCCCAATGCTAATATGTATCTTTTTTACAAAGCGGGCTCACGAAATGAATATCCGGGTATTACCGGTTTATCTCATTTTTTTGAACATATGATGTTCAACGGCTCCAAAAAATACGGCCCTAAAATGTTTGATCAGACTATGGAGTTCAATGGAGGGGCAAATAACGCTTATACCACACAGAACGTCACGGTTTATACCGATTGGTTTCCTGTAAATGCACTTGAAACTATTTTTGACCTTGAGTCAGATAGAATTGCAAACCTGAGTATTGATCCTAAAATGGTTGAAAGTGAGAGAGGAGTGGTTCTTTCAGAAAGAAGTACAGGATTAGAGAATTCACCGTGGAGAATGCTGTACGATGCTTTATATGCTGCAGCTTTTCAGGAGCATTCTTATCACTGGACAGTAATTGGTTATGAAACAGATATAAAAAACTGGACCAAGGATGATCTCGAGAAATATTTTAAAACATATTATGCCCCAAATAATTGCCTGGTTGTGATCTCCGGAAATGTAAAAACAGAAGAAGTTAAACGACTTGCTGAAAAATACATGGCTCCGATTCCGGCGAATGTACCACCCAAACCGGTTAATCTGGTTGAACCTCTTCAGACCGGCGAACGGAGACTGACGGTAAAAAAAGATGTTCCGAATCCATATCTGTTGATCGGATATCATACTCCGGATACAAAACATAAGGATTATTATGCGCTGAGTATCTTAAGCTCAATATTAACCAGTGGAAATTCTTCACGTTTGTATACTGAACTTGTGGATAAGAAGCAGCTTGCAAATTTCGTTGGTTCTGATTTCGGCGAGAGCTTTGATCCTAATCTTTTTATTCTGTATGCAATTACTGCCAAAGGGGTTAAAGAGTCTGATCTGGAAGATGCCCTTTATAAGGAAATTGAACAGATCAGAAAAGATGGCATTACGGAAAAAGAACTGCAGAAGATCAAAAATCAGAAGCTTATGGAGTTCTACGGTCAGGTAGAAACAATCAATGGTAAGTCGAACAATATCGGTACTTACGAATTATTTTTTGGTGATTATAAAAAGATGTTTGATGCACCAGAAGAATATTCCAAAGTAAGCACCGATGATGTAAAACGTGTGGCAAACGAATATTTTAAAAAATCAAACCGTACCGTAGCAATCTTAAAATCTAATGTGGAGGAATAAGTTATGAAGAAGCTGATAATAAATATTTATCTGGTGCTTACTGTTTTGGTTTACAGTATAGCCGCATTGGCACAGGAGAAGCCGGCTGCTTTTAAGATTCCTGTATTTGAGAAGTTTAGTTTACCTAACGGACTTACCGTTTATCTGATGGAGCAACATGAGGTTCCGGTGATTAGTGTCTCTGCTATTATTCCCGCAGGAGCAATTTATGACGGTGATAAATCAGGACTGGCTTCTTTAACTGTTTCGGGTTTGCAATATGGCACAAAAAGCTATTCAAAGTCTATGATAGAAGAAGAGCTTGATTTTATCGGAGCCACTCTGAAAACCTCAGCAAATAAAGAATCTGCCGGGATCTCCTCGAAATTTGCTGCAAAAGATGCAGATATAGTTTTGCCTATATTAAAAGAAGTTCTGGCTGACCCAATTTTTGATAAGACAGAATTTGAGAAGGAAAGAAAGCGGGTGCTTTCAAATCTGGATCAGATGAAACTGAGTCCGGGGAATGTTATGAGTTCGTACTGGGACAAGTTTATTTTCGGCAATCATGTTTATGCAAATTCGCTGAGCGGAAGCCCGGCAACTGTATCCAAGCTCAGTATTGATGATCTGAAGAATTTTTATACCGATAATTATGGACCACAGGGTTCAGCGATAGCTTTGGTTGGGGATTTTAACTCTAAGCAAATGAAATCAAAGATCAGGGCTTTATTCGGAACCTGGAAGAAGCAGACAAAGACAAGAACAAACCGCGCATCTGAAAACGTGGATCAAATTCAGTCAGCCCGTGTACTTCTTGTAAACAAAGAAGATGCCCGTGAAACAACTTTCATGATCGGTGGATTGGGTATCCGTCGTGATAATCCTGATTATGTAGCAGTTGAAGTAGTCAATACCGTATTTGGAGGTCGTTTTACCTCCTGGCTTAATGATGAGCTTCGCGTTAATTCCGGTCTGACTTATGGTGCAAGAAGTAGTTTCAATTCTTTGAAGAATTCAGGAACTTTTGCTATTTCAACCTTCACAGCCTCCAAAACCACTCAACCCGCAATTGAAAAAGCTTTGCAGGTTTTAGACAGTTTACATACCAACGGAATAAATGAAAAGACTTTGACTTCCGCTAAAAATTATGTGAAGGGACAATTTCCTCCAAGGTATGAAACAAGCAGTCAGCTGGCTGCTCTGCTGACCCAAATGTTCTGGTATGGATTTAATGAGTCTTTCATTAATGATTTTCAGACTAATGTAGACGGATTAACAGTTGAACGCTCGCGTGAAATCATCAGAAAGTATTTTCCAAAAGACAAGCTTCAGTTTTTGCTGGTTGGTAAGGCAGAAGAAATCAGAAATATTGCTTCGAAATATGGTAAATTAACTGAGAAGGAAATAAAGGCCGACGGTTTTTAGATTTAAGGCTGACAGGGTTTTAAACCCTGTCAGCCTTAAATTAATTTTCTTATTTTTGCGCCATGACCAAAGAAAATCTTACAGATTTAAGAGATAGAATAACGTCTCTGAGGAGGCATCTTTGACATCGACAGGAAGTTAGATGATCTCAAAAATGAACAGGATATTGCCCTGAGGCCTGATTTCTGGGACGACCCGAAAGAAGCCGAAAAAGCATTACAATCAATCAATAATAAGAAGAAATGGACTGATGAGTTTCAGGCTGCTGAGGCATCTGTTGAGGATGCGGCAGTAATGCTTGATTTCTTTCAGTCGGGGGATGCCTCAGAAGCTGAGTTAAAAGAACAGTATAATATTACCGTTAAAATGATTGAGGAGCTGGAGTTTAAAAATATGCTCAGCTCTGAAGAAGATCAGCTTAATGCCGTTATGCAGATCACTGCAGGAGCCGGAGGTACCGAAAGCTGCGACTGGGCATCCATGTTGCTCCGGATGTATGTGATGTGGGGAGAGAAACATGGTTTCAAGGTTAGCGAACAGGATATACAGGAAGGTGATGTGGCCGGTATAAAAACTGTTACCATTCAGTTTGAAGGTAATTTTGCATACGGTTATCTGAAAGGCGAAAATGGTGTTCACCGTTTGGTAAGGATCTCACCTTTTGACTCTAATGCCAAACGTCATACTTCTTTTGCATCGGTTTATGTTTATCCATTGGTTGACGATACCATTGAGATCTATGTTAACCCTGCTGATATTGAATTTGAAACCTTCCGCTCAGGTGGTGCCGGCGGACAGAATGTTAACAAGGTGGAAACAGCGGTGCGCTTATATCACAAACCATCGGGAATTATCATTAAGAATCAGGAATCCCGCTCTCAGCTGCAGAATAAAGACAATGCAATCCGTTTACTGAAATCTCAGCTTTATGAAATAGAGATGCGTAAACGCCAGGAGTTAACGGCTTCTATAGAGGGAAGTAAAAAGAAAATAGAATGGGGCTCGCAGATACGAAACTATGTGCTTCATCCTTATAAGCTGGTTAAGGATCTGCGTACTAATCACGAAACTTCAAACGCCCAGGCAGTTCTGGATGGTGATCTGGATGATTTTCTGAAGGCTTATCTGATGGAATTTTAATAAAAAGAAAACAATCAGAGAACAGGGGCAGAGCGATTTATTTATTTGACTCAGGTTCAAATAATAACCTGTATTAAAAAAAGGAATGGAGGCAGGATCCGGAGATGTAATCGGATGCGCCTTTATTCCTTTTCTTTTTAATCTTATTTTGGTTCAGGAAAAATAGCCAGCAGCTCTTCCAGTTCTGTCACTTTGTCAAGTACAGAGAGTTTATCATACGAACTGATAAGATTCCTTATAACCCGCTGTATAATTTCAACGTTGGAGCATGGTTCATAAAAATGATTCGCAGGTTTCAGATTGAGCTGCTTCAGAAATGAATCAACATCTTTCTTTCCGAAAAGAAATCCTTTGTTAAAGGCATTGATATAAAATAAAATGTCATTGCCAGGTTCTGTATATTCAGCTTCTATATCCTCGTCAACATAAGCCAGAATAAAATGCTGCGGCAGATTAACCCCGTAAATGGGTATATCAAGCTTTTGTGCAATAATGGAGTAAATTACTGCAAGCAGGATCTGATTACCTTTCCTTGTCTCCAGCACCTGACTCAGGTAGGAATTCTGAGGATCCTGATGGTTTTTTGTGTTCCCGTTAAAACCATGAATATCGTACAAAATATGATTAATGAGTTTTACCTTTTCCACCGGGCTCATTTCATAAATCATCTTCATCCAGATATCCCTTTTAATATCTTCCAGCTGATTGATAATTTTCTGCTCATCTAAATCCGGATACTGATATTTGTTAATAATCAGTATTCCCTGAAGCAGGTCAAATGCACCACTGATATACCAGAGCTGCAGATCACGCTTTACATTACTGAACTGTATTTTGTGAACCAGATTTTCTATTCTCTCCTGTAAGATTACATCCAATGATTGTGCCCATGCATCTTCAAGATAACTGATTATCTCATTACCGTACGACAGAAGTTTTTCCTCCACATGGGTTGAAATTTCTGTGTCAGGATCATCCAGCAATTTTATCAGGGATTTTAATTCATTTTCGTTCATCATCATTTCAAATTTAATGAAAAGCTAACAGGGATCAGTATCAGGAGTCAGACAGCCAGTTCAGCTTTTGCTTTAACTGCTGCTTTATCCTTTCAAATAAGCCCTTCTAAAACTATCTTTACAGCCATGATACACCTGCAACTGGCAATCGATTATCTCAAATATCGTTTTAAAGCAAAAACCCGCCATGGGCTTCATTCTCCTTTTGCCTATCGTTTGGTTGATAAAGTTATTTACGATTTTCGTGCCAAAAACGTTTATGATAATATTGAAAAATTAAGATCAGAACTTTTACATGATGACCGCACAATCCGGATAACAGATCTGGGAGCAGGCTCGTATGTAAATAATAACAAAATTAAGAAAGTTAAATCACTTGCCGGAAATGCATTAAAGCCCGCATATTTAGCTCAGCTTATTTATCGTCTTGCCGAAGATCAAAAGCCGCAAAATATTATTGAATTAGGAACCTGTCTCGGAATCACAACTGCTTATCTGGCAAAAGCGGCTCCGCAAGCAAAGATAATCAGTATTGAAGGCTGTCCGGAAACAGCAGCAATTGCAGCTGAAAACCTGAAGAAGCTCGATATTCAAAATGTCGATTTGAGGACAGGCAATTTTGACACCTTACTCCCTGAGCTTATTCAGGATATTCCTGAACTTGATTTTGTATTTGTCGATGGTAATCATCGGAAGGAGAGTACTCTGAACTATTTTAAATGGTGTTTGCCTAAGCTTAGCGGCAACTCAGTAATAATATTTGACGATATTTACTGGAGCAAAGGGATGAAAGAGGCCTGGAAAGAGATAAAATCCCATCCCGAAGTAAGTGTAACCATTGATCTGTTCTGGATCGGATTGGTTTATGTCAGAAAATCCCAGGCTAAAGAGAATTTTAAGATAAGGTTCTAAAAAAGCAGAAAATGAAGAGCTGAGGAATTGATTCAGCTCCCCATTGGATGATTAATTACCTGCGAATGCCGGTCCGTAAAGTGCTTTTCCACTTCTGGTTCCCAGATGTTTTTCGTTTTCAACAACAAGTTCACCATTCACCAGAACATATTTAAACCCTTTG
>JBAZHY010000074.1:624-7710 GCA_041652175.1 Pedobacter sp. | reverse complement strand
CGCATAACTTATACATACGACAGGAAAAATATTAAGTATATTGTGATTGAAAGCAAATGATTATTCCATATGAATAATTATCACATACAAATTGTTCAAATGAATTAGTTGTTACAGATACCACCTTAATTCATTATTTATCTATGAAAAGAAGAGAAATTTTAAAAAGCCTTACCGTCCTTCCTCTGGCTGGTACAGTTGGTATTAAAACAGTGGAGGCCGAAACAGCGCAGAAATCTGACTGGACTCCAAAGAAAATTGCAATTCCAAGTCCTTATCCAAGTAGCAGTCCACTTTCAGCCTGTATACGTTCCGGACATCTGGTCTTCCTCAGTGGTATTGGTGGCTGGTATGCCGACAGACGGAAGGAGCCCGGAGATATTCAGGTACAAATAAGAAGTGCCCTCGAGCACATGAGAAATATGCTGGAACGGGCAGGAACAAATATGGCTAATGTGCTGAAAGTACATATGACTCTGGCAGAACCAAACAAAAACATCAAAGCGCTTAATGAAGTATATGGCGAATACTTCCCTGATCCAAAACCTGTACGTTCTTATAGCGGATGCGGAGTTGATCAGATGGGAAGAGACGGTATACTAGTTCAGATTGACTGTATAGCTTATATCGATTAGTTTATTGATAAGTAAAGATTGATCATAACTATATGTTACTGATGCCTAAAGGTATTGGCCATCGTTCATATGTACCACTTTTCTGGATATAGTTTTAATATTTCATCATCTTATCCTGATTTTCAAACCCTGATTCACTTGATTTAAGTCAATGCTATTTCTTAATTAAGATCATCGCTGCAACCATCTGCCATCTCTAATTTTGTGGTAGAAATTTAAATCAGAATGACGAAAAGCATAGCTGTATTTGGAGTAAACAGAATTTATGGATCAGCCATAGCTAAAAAGCTGGCTGAACATTCTTTCAGGCTTTTACTATTGACTGAAGATAAGGAGGAATGTTCTTTTTTAATTTCAGATTTTCCAAATGCAGATATTCAGATTTTGAATTGTCCGGCTCAGTCGGGTTGGGAAGCTGATATCATTGTGTTGGATGTTGCAGCTGAAGATAAGCCGGAACTTACCGATTCTATCCGCTCATTTGTAACCCAAAAGATTGTTTTTAATATTTCTGAGCCGGAAGAAAGTAGTTATTCATATGATGAAACTGATATTAAATTCCTATTACCTTATTCCAGAATAGTCAATTTAGGCTTTATTAAAAACAAGGAAGATGAGTTGATGTTTTTTATTTCCGGAAAGGATAAGGAGGCACTTGATGAAGCTAAAATATTGCTTAAGCAGATTGGATTTATTCATGCTCCTGTTGATTTACTCGTAACAAATAAATTATAAACCATAAACAAAACAAAATGAAAAAAACAGTTTTAATTGCTCTTGTAGCATTATTTAGTCAGATTGCAGTTCAGGCACAAACAACCTGGAAGTCAGACAAAGCACACTCAAAGTTAACATTTTCAGTTGTACACCTTGGTATTTCAGATGTTCAGGGACTGTTCAAAGATTTTGATGTAACTATTTCTGCTTCAAAAGCTGATTTCAGTGATGGTGTTTTTGAATTGACTGCTGACGTAAAATCTATTGATACTGAAGTTGAAATGAGAGATAATCACCTGAAAAGCCCTGACTTTTTCGATGCAGAAAAATTTGGTAAGATTACTTTCAAAAGCGCATCTATTAAACCGGCAGGTAAAAATAAATATACTCTTAAAGGCGATCTGACTATACATGGAATAACCAAACCTGTTAGTATGAACCTGCTTTACCGTGGTACTGTTGTTAATCCAATGAATAAAGCTAATGTTGCCGGATTCCAGTTAACAGGAATTTTGAAGCGTTCTGACTTTAATATTGGCCCTAATTTCAAAGCTCCTATGATCAGTGATGAGGTTGTGATCAAAGCTGACGGAGAATTTTCAACAAAGTAATTGATCTCCGGATTTATTTAATAAAAATATAAAAATGGGTTTTGATATTAATCAAAGCCCATTTTTTTTATAAAGTAAAATCACAGGAAACGCTGGCCAACTCAGGAAACAATCCGCTTTCTGACCCTGCTCAGAGTTTCGGGGGTTATTCCAAGATAAGAAGCAATCATATGCTGAGGGACTCTGGCAACAATATTGGGATAGGCTGAAAGAAGCCTGAGATATTTTTCATCGGCACTGGCACTTAAAGTAGCAGTAAGCCGTCTTTGAGTTGCAATCATGTTTGACTGGGTTAGAATTCTGAAATATCTTTCAAATTTCGGTACCTGCTCATATAATTCATCAAGTGCTGATTTAGATATCTGCAGAAGTTCAGAATCTTCAATAGCATCGATATTATATTCCGATACTTCTCCGGTCAGAAAGCTGTATACATCGGCTATCCACCATCCTTCCAAAGCAAACTGGAGAATATGTTCATTCCCTTTATTATCTACACTATATGAACGCAATATTCCTTTTTCAACAAAGACCAGATTTTTACAGATATCGTCCTGCTGCAAGATATATTGTCGTTTTCTTAATTTTTTAGGGCTAAACAGACTTTTACAAATCTCTTTTTCGGCATCAGTTAGTTTAATTTTCTCTTCTATTTTTGAAAACAGGACTTCAAACATTTGTTTCTTTTTATTGATTTCAAATATGGTATTTATAATTAATTTATTCTTAATCTACTTAGGTAATCATACTTAACTGTGACAGAAACTAATAATTGGAAGAATAATTCGGTTATTTTACTACTTTTAAGCATCTTAAAAAACATGCCTGAAAAACCTTTATTTTCCAACTGGTCATTAAAGAAATTATTATCTACTATCCCCGATACTCTGGAGCAATCGCGGGTTAAGATTTTGTATATTTTTTTGATTTTATCTGTACTGAAAGTATTAGTTGTGATTCCTATAGCTTATCAGAATGATCGGCTACCACAATTTAAGATTGCTTTGATTATATTGATAGCTTATACAATTTTAGCAAAACTCTTATTAAGTCATAGGAAATATGCCGTTCTGATCTCCCATCTTATGATTATTATAGGATTCATGATCGTTATATCAATATTATTCTTCTTTGCAAAAACCATTAACATCATGGCATTGCAGTTTATATTCATGATCATTTTAAGTGGTTTTTACTTGTTGAATAAGCGATTTGGTATTTTTTACTCTATCGTAGCGGTGGCCCTTGTTATCCTGTATATGACACAAAATGGAAGTCTCCATGATAGGATCAACAGTCCTTATGCTTTAGGTTCACCAGCCTATGAAATCATGGTTTTCTTAAATTTTATTACCGTGATACTGGCTCATTATCTATACTATCAGGCCCTGAGCCAAAATGTAAAGGAAAAGGAATTACTGAATGAGAAGCTTCAGAATGCAGTGATGGAAGCCAATATTGCAGCTCAATCTAAATCTGATTTTTTGTCAACAATGTCGCATGAACTGAGGACACCACTTAATTCTGTGATCGGTATGGCCGAACTGCTCAGTGATGAACTTACCAGCCCAGAACAGGAAGAAAATCTGAAGATCCTGAATTTTTCTGCAGCAAGTCTGCACACCCTGATTAACGATATACTTGATTACAATAAACTGGGTTCGGAAAAACTTTATCTGGAAGCTATTAGTGTTAATCTTCATACCCTGATGAGCGATATTTGTTCTGGTTTGAGAATACAGGCAAAAGATAAAGGACTGGATTTAATATTAGATATTGATGATGATATCAGGCTTACCCCGGTTTCAACAGATCCAACCCGTATTAGTCAGATCATATTTAATCTGACCGGAAACGCGATCAAATTCACTTCAAAAGGTAATGTAACGTTAAAGCTTAAGATCCTTCATAAGGATGCAGATTATCTTAGGATCCGTTTTTCAATCTCAGATACCGGTATTGGCATTAATTCTGAACAGACTGAGGCTATTTTTGAGCCCTTTATCCAGGCTTCGACCAGTATAACCCGCAATTATGGCGGAACCGGCCTCGGCCTGGCAATTGTGAAGCGCTTATTAGCTTTGTTTGAAAGTTCAATCAATTTAGAGAGTAAGGAAGGAGCGGGTTCCAATTTCTGGTTTGATATAAGCTTTAAACGCAATAATCAACTTCCGGATACTATTATTTCAGATAAAATAATACAGGACCTTACCGGATTAAAGGTTCTGGTAGTTGAAGATAACCCGGTAAATAGTTTACTATTGAAAAAGATCTTCCAGAAGTGGAATAATAAACCCGACTTTGCCAAAGACGGATATGAAGCTTTGGAAAAAATTAAGGATCAAACCTATGATCTGATCTTAATGGATATTCATATGCCCATCCTGGATGGCTATGAAACTGCCCAGAAAATACGTGAACTGGAAGATGAGGAAAAAGCGAAAATCCCAATTATTGCTTTAACTGCATCGGTATCAAGTGATCTGAAGGATAAAATATGTGAAGCCGGGATGAATGATTACTTATCAAAACCATATAATCCCAAAGAGCTGTATGCTAAGCTCAAAGAGGCATCACTCCAAAAGAAATAGAAATTAGTTTAAGAGAAAAGACTCCGTATTGTTCAATACGGAGCCTTTTCTCTTAGATTCATTATAGATTAATCAGCTTGATAAAGGCGGACCAACCGGAACATTGATTTTCTGGCGGGTGCCTGGCTGTACATATCTCTTGGCAGTAAATGTAGAAGTCAGGTATTCTCCATGATGGATATTACCTGTGATTGTATCACCTTCCAATATTCCTGAGAATGTAAACGGAACGTTATCAGCCAGCATTCTTGAAGCACTTCTGAACTTTACTTCATTTCCTTCAATAGTTCCTTCGAGCTCATTGGTTGTAAATGTGCTCTTATGTAAACCTTTTAACCAATTGGTATCCTGCTGCTCAATAGAGAAGCTATGCTTGCTGGTTTCAGTAAAGTACTGGATCGTTATATCCCAGCGTCCGATCAGATTAGCTGCAGGAGCTTTCATTGCAGGTATTGCAGGGCGTTTCATTGAAAGGGCAGCATGAATACGGTCGGCAACAATTTTATCATCACCCGGCTGCATCATCCAGGCTGCAATACTAATAGAGGTAGAGTTTTCAGCACCGGCATTACCACGGCCTCCTCCGGCACTTAGCGCAATACGAGGTTTAGTTGTTGAGAGGTAGGTTGCAATATCCTGTCCGCTAGCGTTAAACTTATCCGGATTCCATGAAATAGTCAGACTTGGGGTACGGTTATCCAATCCTTTTGGTTGACGGATATTGGTTGTTACACCATTGATTGTTCCTACTTTTTTGGCTATAGTTTCCAGATAGCCTGTCCAGGTAATTTCTTCCTGAGGATGATCACGTTTAATCCATGCTTCAACCGCCGCAACCATACCGATCTGCTCTTCTTTTCCTACTTTATTATCGCGTCCTGCACCATGATGAGGAGCGCTTGACTGCCATGCAGCCATAAGTAATTTTTTATCGCCTAATAATAAACCGGCACTCTGAGGCCCGCGGATTGCCTTACCTCCACTGTAAGCAACCACAGTCGCTCCATCAGCAAGATGTACATTCGGTTTTAAAGTAAGTGCTTCTGCAGCCGCATCTACAAATACAGGAATACCTTTTTTCTTCGCAGCCTGTGAAATTGCATAAACAGAAAGTGGTCCTCTGTCGCCAGGTTCAGTTGGCATCAGATAAATCATTGCAGTACGCGGGTTCATTGCTGCTTCAAGTTCTTCCTGTGTTTCTACAGTAATTACTTTCACACCTACATTACGAACAGCATGGTCATAAGTATTACGTGAACGGCGCGGAATGATCACTTCATTCTTGTCGAATCCGGTAAGATCAGGGATACGAACAAGTTTCTCCGGATTACCTCCGGTTACAGCCGCCATAGTTGTTATTTTTATACCTCCGGCACAACCACTGGAAACAACACCCCATTCAGCACCTGAAAGGTCTGCAAGTTTTTTGCCTACACCCATTGCCAGTTCATCTAACTGAACATAGTTAGATTGGGCATTATACATCGCCTCTTTTGCTTCAGGAACCAGGGTTGAAGCACCAATGATTGTAAATGTTCCACGGCAATTGATTACCGGCTCAACACCCAATGCACGATACACTTCAGGACCGGCAAGTACTGAACCTGCAGCCTTTTCTCCACCCAGCACTCCGAGTAATCCGGTACCTTCAGAAGATGCCGACATTGCTGCCTGGGCACTTCCAACAACACCACCTGCTAATGGCAGCATTGTAAGACCTTTAATAACGTCTCTACGTTTCATTTAATTATTTAGTTTAAGTTTATTGTGTTGATTTTATTTAACAGAGACCTGTTAAAGAATAATCTAATTTAAGGACTTCAATAAAAAATGCAATTTTATATAGGTACTATTCATGTTACATCATCCTGATGTGCCTTTATACTCAATTTATTTATTGGACTTCCTGAATTCAATAACCTCTTGCACGCTCACTGCACTCGAATTATTGCCAAAACTGGATCTGATATAAGTTAGAATATTCGCAACTTCCTCATCTTTCAGGAAGTTATGGGCCGGCATTAAACCGTTATAAGGTTTTCCGTTTACAACAATTTCGCCGTTCAAACCTTTTAAAACTACATTTAAGAGTTTTGTTTTATCACCGGTTACCCAGTCGGCTCCTCCAAGAGGAGGGAAGCGGTTACCGTCTCCTTTTCCATCATTCTGATGACATGCTGAACAATAAGTATTATAAAGGGCAGCTTCCGGTTTAACTTTACCTTTTTCAAGATCATCTTTAATGATATCGGGGGTACGGATATGAGAAAGCTGTTTATGCTGTTCCATTTTTGCCAGCTGAGCTGTTCCGAAGGTCTTTTTATCTCCTTTATACATCACACGCCAGATTCTTCCTTTTTCTGTTTCACTGATATATAAGGAACCATCCGGGCCTTCTGCAAGTCCCATAGGGCGTAGTTTTGCATCCCTGACATTTACTATCGGATCAACTCCTGCAAACCCATCTGCAAATACTTCCCAATCACCTGAAGGGGCTCCGTTCTTAAACGGCACGAAGGCCACAAAATATCC
>JBAZHY010000074.1:0-614 GCA_041652175.1 Pedobacter sp. | reverse complement strand
TGCCTGCGGATAAGGGGCACGATTGGTAGAACCATGGAATGCAATGAAGGCTCCATTCTTATATCGCTCAGGAAACTGATTTCCCTGATAGAATAAAAGATCATTTGGTGCCCAATGACCCGGAAATCCGATCAGTGGCTGCGCCAGTTCTTTCCCTTTTCCTTCTTTCTTTCCATCTCCGCCATATTCAGGGGTCAGTAATTTTTTCTTTTTCATCTGGTCATAATAGTAGTATGGCCAGCCGGCATCATCGCCTTCTTTAATTTTCAGAAATTCTTCAGACGGTAAGACTGCGCTTTCCCATGGGGTATAAAGTTCAGGGAAAAGACGATGAAGGTTATCCCGTCCATGCTGAACCACATAAAGACTTTTATCGGCTTTATTCCAGTCCATTGCTACAATACTGCGCAAGCCCGTAGCAAATAAGGTTCCGTCTTTTTGAGTTAATCCCGTTTTGCTGGCATCGAATTTCCAGATACCTGCATGTTGTTCCAGCTCGGGACAAGGATTAAGGCCCGGTTGTCCGGGTTTACCGCCGGGAGTATTATTCATATCCATACAGTTATTGGACGGTGTTCCGAACGGGACATACATAAACCCTTTATCATCAAATT
>JBAZHY010000073.1:0-7752 GCA_041652175.1 Pedobacter sp. | reverse complement strand
TATCGGTTGTTGCTGATTATCTGGAAGCAAGGCCCGAGTACAAAACAATCAGCTTCAAGTTCGGGGAAATTAAGTTCAGAGGGGAAAAAGATCAGCCGGAACTGAAGAAATACAAGAAACTGGAGGAATCAGGTTTAATCAGTATGCGCTTGCAGGAAGAAAAGAAAAGGTTTCTTTCTAAGGATAGTAATTATGTTTACCGGATTACGCTAAGTGAAAAATCAGCCCCGCTTATTATCAGCCAGAGTGGAGATAAAGCAAGAGTAAAATCAGCAAATTACCTCCTTGATGATGAGAAGCCGGTTAACTTTATTAAGGTGAATGAAAAGTCTGTTAAAATCACTCTCACACTCAAAAGGGAAGAGACTGAATTTTATCCATTCGACAGAGATAAAACATCCAATAGTGAATTTATTACTAAGACCTATAAATTAAGACTGAAAAAAGATGAGGGCTGGATCGTTACTTCTGAATAACATTTCTCATTGAAAGTTAGAATTCAATCGTTTTCAGGCATTTCCTTCTCTTTTCTGAAGATTTCATTATAATTCAGCATTAAAAAAATATCGGGAAAATCCTTATTTTTACCGCACGAAAACTCCCTCCATTTTAATGAAATTAAATATAGATTATCAGGAAAAATTTGAGCATCGTCATATTGCTCCAAATGAGCAGGACACTGCTAAAATGCTAGAAACAATCAGTGCAGACTCTATCGATCAACTAATTGAACAAACTGTTCCGGCAAACATCAGGTTAAAAAAAGCTTTGGATCTGCCAAAAGCAAAAAGTGAAGCAGATTATCTGAACAATCTGAAACAGGTTGCATCTAAGAATAAAGTATTCAAATCATATATCGGACAAGGTTATCATGATGTAATTGTTCCGGGTGTTATTCAGCGGAATATTCTTGAGAACCCGGGATGGTATACCCAGTATACTCCCTATCAGGCAGAGATCTCGCAGGGGCGTTTACAGGCTTTGCTGAATTTCCAGACTATGGTTATTGACCTGACCGGAATGGAGATTGCCAATGCCTCTCTTTTAGATGAAGGAACTGCTGCAGCAGAAGCCATGTTCATGCAATACAGCCTTCGCAAAAATGAGGATGCAAAGATTTTCTTTGTATCAGAAGAAGTACTTCCACAAACTATAGATATTTTAAAAACCCGTTCAGCTCCTTATGGAATTGAAATTCTGATTGGTGATCATCTCAAAACAGAACTAAGTGAGGAAATGTTCGGTGCAATTGTTCAATATCCGGCCGGAAGCGGAATGGTTTATAATTATTCTGATTTTACCTCAAAAGCTCATGATAAGGGTATTAAACTAACCGTTATTGCCGATATTATGTCACTGGCTTTATTAAGTCCTCCGGGAGAATGGGGCGCAGATATTGTGCTTGGATCAAGTCAGCGCTTTGGTATACCGATGGGTTTTGGTGGTCCTCATGCTGCTTTCTTTGCCACTAAAGATGAATATAAGCGCTCGATACCCGGAAGAATTATTGGGGTAACCATCGACAACGCCGGAAACTACGCTTTGAGAATGGCTTTGCAGACCCGCGAGCAGCATATCCGCAGGGATAAAGCTACATCGAATATCTGTACCGCTCAGGCATTATTAGCAATCATGTCGGGGATGTATGCAGTGTACCACGGGCCAAAAGGCATTAAACTTATAGCAGAACGTATTCACGGGCTAACCGTACTGCTTGCATCTGCGCTTGAGAACCTGGGCTACAAACAGGAAAACAGCAATTTCTTCGATACCATAAAAATTGAATTGGGCGATCTGATCAATCCAATACATGCAGAAGCATTGAACAATGAAGTAAACCTGCATTATATTGGTAATTCAGCAAGTATCACACTGGATGAAACCACCTCAACGGAGGATGTGATGACTTTAATCCGCTTTTTTGCTAAAGTAAAAGGTAAAACCATTCATGATCTGGATATCGATAACTTAAAATCAATTGTCAGATCACAAATTCCTGAAGAACTGAATAGAAAATCTGCCTTTTTAACCCATCCGATTTTCAATTCGCATCATTCAGAGCATGAGATGCTCAGATATATCAAATCTCTGGAGGCAAAAGATCTTTCTCTCTGCCACTCGATGATTGCTCTAGGCTCCTGTACTATGAAGCTGAATGCAACAAGCGAAATGGTTCCGATTACATGGGCTGAATTCAGTAAGATCCATCCATTTGCCCCATCAGACCAGGTTGGCGGATACATGCAGATATTTGACGAACTGAATAAATGGTTAAGTGAAATAACCGGTTTTGCTGCAATGAGTTTGCAGCCCAATTCAGGTGCTCAGGGAGAATATGCCGGGTTAATGGTTATTCGTGCTTATCATTTAGACAGAGGAGACGCAAAGAGGAATGTAGCACTCATCCCTTCTTCGGCCCATGGAACAAACCCAGCCTCCGCTGCAATGGCCGGAATGAAAATCGTAATCGTTAGGTGTGATGAACGGGGAAATATTGATGTAGCTGATCTGAAAGCAAAAGCTGAGGAGCACGCCTCTGACCTTTCCTGTTTGATGGTTACTTACCCATCAACTCACGGAGTATTTGAAGAATCGATTATAGAGATCTGTGAGATCATTCATCAGAATGGTGGTCAGGTTTACATGGATGGTGCCAATATGAATGCTCAGGTAGGTTTAACCAGTCCTGCAACGATTGGCGCTGATGTTTGCCACCTGAATCTGCATAAAACATTCTGCATTCCTCACGGAGGTGGTGGTCCGGGGATGGGTCCAATTGGTGTTGCTAAACATCTGGTTCCTTATTTACCGGGGCATGCCGTGGTTAACATTGGTAACAGCAAATCGATTTCTGCTGTTTCTTCTGCTCCATGGGGTTCAGCATCTATCCTTCTGATCTCGCATGCCTATATTGCTATGATGGGAGCTGAAGGATTAACTAATGCAACAAAATATGCTATTCTGAATGCTAATTATATCAAATCACGTTTAGAAGGTTCTTATTCTGTGCTTTATTCAGGAAGTCAGGGACGTTGTGCTCATGAAATGATTCTCGACTGCCGTGCTTTCAAAAATTTTGGAATTGAGGTCACAGACATTGCCAAAAGATTAATGGACTACGGTTTCCATGCACCCACTGTTTCATTCCCGGTTGCCGGAACTGTAATGATCGAACCTACAGAGTCTGAGCCAAAGCATGAACTTGATCGTTTCTGCGATGCCATGATAGCCATTAGAGAGGAGATTGCAGAGGTAGAAAGCGGACAAATCGACAAAACAGATAACCCTTTAAAAAATGCACCTCATACCACTTCAACGGTAACTTCAGATGTCTGGGGGCACCCTTACTCACGAAAAAAGGCAGCATTTCCTTTACCGTATGTAAGTGAATATAAGTTCTGGCCTTCGGTAGGAAGAGTGAATGATACTTATGGCGACCGGACTCTGGTATGCTCCTGTCCTCCGATTGAATCTTATATTGAAGAGACGGTATAAGAAAACGAAGAGAATATATTTTTCCACCCTGTCATAATTGGCAGGGTATTTTTATTTTAGAGGCGTTCTATATCAATATACTAACGATCATTGAAAGCGCTTAACCAATAAGTTATAAAATAAACCCGGCTAAATCTTCAATATCCGATAGAATATAACATAATAAATCCATACCCGGGCAGATTTGACAATTAAAACAAATGGTGAAAAGGTTTAAATACAATCAATAGATGAATAAAATTTTTTGCCATCAGCGCTTCTTAATATATTTTATTCTGTTCCTCTTTGGCGCACCTAGTCTTAAAGCTCAGGATCTAAGTCCGGTAAAACTGCAGCTTAAATGGCATCATCAATTTCAATTTGCCGGTTATTATGCGGCTCAGATCAAAGGCTTTTACAAAAAAGAAGGCCTTGAAGTGGAGCTGTTTGAAGGTGCCGGAAATATAAACGTTGTAGATGAAGTTATTTCAGGGAATGCAGACTTTGGGGTAACTGCATCAGATATACTTCAATACTTTAGTTCGGGTAAGCCGGTTGTTGTTATATCTGCCATATTTCAACATAATCCCTATGTAATTATCAGTCTTGAAAAAAGTGGCATAAATACCCCCTCTGATCTTGCAGGGAAAAAAATCATGGCTGCAGAGGATCAGGGATGGCCAATTTTAAGAGCCTTGTTTTTAAAGGAAGGCATCATGGAAGAAAAAATGAACGTGCTGCAACATAGCTGGAATGCCGATGATCTGATTTCAGGGAAAGTGGATGCAATTTCAGGATATATCAATGTGGAACCTCAGTATATCAGGGACATGGGGTATCCTGTGAAAATCATTAATCCGACTGATTATGGTATAGACTTCTATGGCGATCTTATTTTTACTTCAAGAAAAATAGCCGACAGATATCCTGAAAAAGTTGAACGTTTTAATAAGGCCACTATTCAGGGATGGCAATATGCCATGAAGCATCCTGAAGAAATTATTGATTACATACTTAAACTGCCCGGAACAAAAGAAAGAGGGATTACCCGTGGTACTCTCCTTTATGAGGCACAAGAACTGCAAAAACTCATTATGCCTGAGTTTGTTGACGTAGGCCATATTAATCACGGAAGATGGGAAACAATGCTGGCAATTTACAAGCAGCTGGGGCTTGCGAAAGCGAACACCTCACTTGACGACTTACTATATATTTCACAAAGCGAAAAAAAGGCAGATAATTCCGATAAACTTCTTCTTGCAATCGGAATCGGGATATTATCATTTGCAGTTGCCCTAATAATAAACTGGAGACTGAGAAGTCTGGTAAAAAGCCGCACAAAAGACCTGGAACAGGAAATAAATAACCGAACCGAGGCAGAACAAAGACTTGAACTTGCTATAGAAGCGGCCGGCTTAGGGGTATGGGACAGGAATTTAGATACCAATGAAATTCAATTTGATGAAGAAAGATTCCGGAATATCGGTTGTGATCCGGAATTATTTGCCGATCATGATGACTGGTTAAACAATATTCATCCTGACGATCAACCCAGTATCAGAGAATCTGTAGTAGCATTTCGAAGCGGTAAAAGCGATTATAGTAACCTTACTTACCGTATCAAAACCAAACAAGGCTACTGGAAATGGATTTTATCATTCAGCAAAATATTTCATACTGAAACAGGCAGGCATGTAGCGGGTATCATTCTGGATATAGATGTGATCAAAAGCAAAGAAACTGAACTGGAAAAACTAACTAAAGCACTGACCAAAACGAATAAGGAATTAGAGAAATTCGCCTATATTACCTCACACAATCTGCGCGCTCCGGTTGTAAATTTATTGAGCCTGACAGAAATGCAAAAAGAGGAAAATCTTCCGGATGATCTTAGAAAAGAAGTTGGGGAAAAGATTTATGAAAGTGTGATACGCCTTGATTCTACCTTAAATGATCTCGTAGAAATAGTAGCCAGCAAAGCAAGTGAAAATGCAAAAAGTGAAAAACTCGATTTTCAAAAAGAGCTTGATCAGGTTTTAAGCAGTATCGAAAAACAAATTAAAGACTCGGAAGCCCGGATAGATACAGATTTTTCTGAATGTGATTCTGTAATGTATCCAAAGCGTTATCTCGACAGCATTCTGCTGAATCTGCTCACTAATGCAATCAAATACCGTTCACCCGAACGCAGGCTAATCATTAGTCTAAAAACAAGTGTGAATAATAACTATGTTATGCTGCATTTTAGCGATAATGGAGTAGGAATTGATATGGAACGTTTTGGCAAGAAAATTTTCGGACTATATCAAAGATTCCATACAAAAATTGAGGGGCGGGGATTGGGTCTGTATCTGGTAAAATCACAGATAGAAGCAATGGACGGGAAAATTGGAGTGGAAAGTACACTCAACATTGGTACTACATTCAGTATCTATTTCCGTAAAGAAAAGGGCTTGTCTGCCTAATGTCAGTAAACAGTAATAAAACAGTGACTTAAAGAAAAGCTCCTTAATCCGATATAAATTGTAGAGGTAAAATTATATGAGAATGAAAAAACACATTACGGCACTATGTCTTATAAGCAGCATGTTTATAATCTCTGCTTTTCGTCCTGTGAAGGATGACTTATTCAAAGTCGACACAGAAAAATCAACAATAAACTGGTCTGCAAAAAAAGTTGGAGGTGGTCATACCGGAACAGTTAAAATCAGCGATGGCAGTCTGGTTTATTCAGGGAAAACATTAAAAGGAGGAAGCTTCCTGATGGACATGTCAAGTATTACATCAGACAATGCCCGTGTTACCAACCATCTAAAGTCGGATGACTTTTTTTCTTCGGTAAAAAACCCAACTTCGAAATTCGAAATAATTAAAGTTAGCACTGCCGGCAAAGACCGTGTAAGCATAAACGGTAATCTTAGTATTAAAGGAATTACTCATCCATTAACTTTTCAGGCCACTGTAAAACAACAAAAAGATGCGCTCGTTGCAATTGCCAATGGTATCCGTATTGATCGGACCAAATACGATATCAAATTCAGATCTAAAACTTTCTTTGGAGATATTGGCGATAAAGCCATTGATGACGAATTTGAGCTGAACATTAACCTGATTGCTAAAAAGAACTAAAAAAATTAAGGAACAAAGATTGTTTATCGTTTGCCGGATACTGCTATCCATGCATATCATATTAAATGTCTTTGTTCCCTGATCAGATTATTATAATATTCTGAAAGCATCATTCTCCCAGGCCACCTTCGCGATAGCCTTGCTTTTTGCATGGTAAAACAGACATTCCCAATGTTCTTCAGCGGCTTTCAAACCGTATTCCTGCCTTAATTCCATTGATCTTCTGCCATCAAAATCATACTTGGCAATAAATTTTCTAAGCAATTGTTCAGGTTCCGGAAGAATATCGGCTCCAAAGAATATGGTTTGATCATCTTCCCGGATCAGAAATACCTGATGATTTTCACAATGTCCACCGGTAAGTTCAAAAGCGATTTCCCTATTAAACTGTCCGCTTCCTTCGATAAAATGGACGGATCCACTTCTATGCAAAAAATCAAAAATTTCTGTTTTATATGACCTTGAAGGTTTGCTGTATGCTGCCTCCCATTCACCCCGTTGAATAACATACTCGGCATTAGGAAAACTTAATGAAACCTTTCCTTCAGTTTTATTGATCATTCCACCTGCATGATCAAAGTGCAGGTGCGACATCAAAACCAAACTTACATCCTCAGGACTATACCCTGCATTACGAATATTTTCATGAATGATCATTTCCCCTTTTTCATTATGAAAACCAAGTCCGGTATCCAAAATAATAAGATCATTGCCGGTTTCCACCAAAAAAGGTTGAACATAAATGAAGAGAGAAGCCGGCCGGTCTTTAGGATCGTGTACAGATGGATCGAAGGGAAGGAATGTCTTGGTGACATCTACTGAAAATGATCCTTCATATAAGGCTAAAGCTTTCAAGGTTCTTTGTATATTATAAGGTTAAATTCTATTTTTACAGATTATTTAGACAAAGATATGCAAAAAAGGTGGGTGGAAAGGGAGGTCGAAAACCTTACTGCAATTATGGAATTAAAGGAATCTCTTCATATTGACGGGATCCTTGCAGATCTTTTGGTAAAAAGGGGCATCTATACTTATGAAGATGCCAGAAAGTTCTTCAGACCAGATCTGACACAACTGCATGACCCTTTTCTGATGCAGGACATGAATCTTGCGATACAAAGGATTGAGCAGGCTATTAAATCGGGCGAA
>JBAZHY010000072.1:0-7881 GCA_041652175.1 Pedobacter sp. | reverse complement strand
TGCATAAGGGAGCGGCATTTACAGAATCTGATGCTGAAACCGGTGTGAAGGTGGGTGATACCTTTAGCTTTGAACTACTGAAAAGATTGATTGATGAGGAGTATGCCAAGCTTCTGAAGGCAGATAATAAAGATGTTTACGATGCATCGAAAACAACCACCCTGCCTATCGCAAGGGAAATTGCCGGGATCTATGTATTTAATGAATTTAAAATTCCATGGTATATTGATCTGCTGAATATTAATCTGAATAACGAAAGTCTTGAGGAGGCGAAAAAGAGGATTGCAGACTATATTCAGGCTTTCAAGGCAGAAGGCAAGAGAATTACGGAGAATCCGGATTTTAAACTATAATAAATGAAAAAATCGTTGCTGATTATTGGTTTTTGTGTTTTACAGCTTAGTGCATTTGCTCAGTTACCGGCAAGGGATATTCTCAAACAAAAGACAGAAAAGGATCTGCAGGAAATTATTGACTCATCACCCTCTTTAACCGGGATCATGGCTGTTGATCTGACAAGCGGGGAGTCAATAGGTATCAATGCAGATCTTATTTTTACTCAGGCCAGCGCTATTAAAATCCCCATTCTGATGGAGGTCTATAAACAGGCTCACGAAAAGAAGTTTGCATTATCAGACATCAGAGCATTATCAGCATCAAATACTGTGGCAGGTTCAGGAATTCTAAATGCCATGGCCGATCCTGTTAATCTTAGTATCCGTAACTTCTGTATGCTGATGATCGGACTAAGCGATAATTCGGCAACCAATACTTTAATCGAATTGGTCGGAATGAAAAATGTCAGTAATACCATGCAATCCCTTGGTTTTGGTAATACCAGATTACAGCGTAAAATGATTGATCAGCAGGCATCCCTAAGGAATGAGGAAAACATATCTACCCCTGCAGAAGCTGTTAAAATTATGAGATTATTATATGAGGGTAAATTTATTGATAAAACTACTTCCGAGGAGGTACTTTCCATTCTGAAAAAGAATCCGGTTGAGAACAGCAAAATTGCTTCAGGTGTTCCGGCCAATGTGAAACTTGCGTTTAAAACCGGTGGAATGGGAGGGGTATCTACTGAATGGGCAATTGTTTATTTACAGAACAGACCCTATGCCTTAGCGATTATGGAAAATTATAAAACATCTTCCAGTCCTTCTGATATATTCAATCTGTTATCGAAAAGAATATATGATCATTTCTCTATGATGAAGGCAACTAAGTACGGGGTGATTATTGAAAATTGATAATTGACAATTAGGAATAGATTATAATTGTCAATTATCAACTGTCAACTGTCAATTATTTTGCTCCGCCACCACCAAATTTGTTTAATCTCATGCTGAAAGAAAGCATGAAATACTGACCCAATCTGTTGATCTGACGGTCTATAATGACATTATCAAACACATCTCTTGAAATACCTGTATTCTGTTTTAACAGGTCATTCCCTTCAAAACGCAGGGTTGCATTGTTACCTTTCAGGAAACGATATTCAGTATATATACGTAGAATTGTAGGGTTTCTTACAATTCCGTTATCAAATCCTGAGTTGATCGTCTTTCTTAAATTATAGCCTAAAGTGAGATCTTTGAAGAAGTAATTCCTTCCACGAAGTTGAAAACTCAGACTGTTTGTTTGACGGTCGGTAAATGTTGATTGAGAATATTGTGTTTTATTAATTGCATAGGAAGTTTCGAGCTCCATATCAATCACATCTTTAATATCTATTTCAAATTCAATTTCCTGCCTTATCATAAAGTTTTTGGCGATATTTTTTCCCTGATTGATAAAGGCAACGTTATTATTCAGATAAGCTGAACCGGAGTAGGTCAGGGTATATTTACGTTCAGCAAATGGCTTTCCGTAGGAATAATCGCCACGAAGGGAGTAAAACCCATCGGTATTGGTGTAGCTGGTAACCTGATTAACCGTATTAGGGATCTGAACTTTAGTAGTTACAATTTTATCTTTTGTCTGATTATAGGAAAGATTCGCATGTAAAACATGTCCCATATTCCAGTCAGACTGATTATATCTGGCATTGAAAGTATGTATGAATTCTGGTTTTAGATTAGGGTTACCTGTAACGGTATTTTGCAGGTTTGAATTATCTGTAATAGGTTGTAATTGTAAAAAGCCCGGCTGATTGTTCCTACCCCAGTAATTAATATTTAATGCCTGCTGTTTAGAAAATTTATAGACCATTCTTGCAGATGGAATAATATTAAATGTGCGATTTTCTGTATTAATACCCCTGCTCAGGTTTTGGCCTTTAAGCATAGCGGGTTGAGCATTTAATCCCAGTGTATAATTGAATTTATCTGCTATATACCTGTAATTTGCTCCAAAGCGATGGGTGTAGAACTGATATTCATAATTATTGCTCAGGTCTGCATTAAATACTTGATTTCCAGCAATAATGTCATTAGTAATGCGGTCGGTACTGGTGTTTGAACGACTATGGCTATAGCTGAATTCAATATAGTTTTTTTTCCAGAGAGGCTCCATATATGTAACATTCGACCAGAGCGAATAGTTATTATTAGAGTTTGCGATTAATTGATTCTGGATACGGGTCGAGTCGCCTCCTGCCTGTTTAATCAAATAATTATTTAGTACATCACGATCATTGTCGCCATTCGAATAATTGAAGTTTCCGCTAAAGCTCATATTTCGGCCTTTTTTAGAAAACCTATGATTATAATAAATGTTTGTACCCAAATTGGCGTTCATGGAATTAGTTCCTGACAAATTATTTCTGATACTTGTTAAATCAGGTTGAACTACATCTGTAAGGCTTGTATTATCAGAATTATTTAGGTTGTGCGAGAATCTTGGGGAAATTTTCAGAAAATTTAGAGTATCCGGTCTATAAATAAGGTTCCCTGAAAAGTTGTGACTGTAATTGTCGCTGTTATTATCCGAGACTGAATTTTCGAGTCTGGTAAAACTTTCCAGAAAGTTCTGGGAGAAAGTTTTACTGGACGTGGTATTTTTTCGATTGCTGAAGTTGTATCCGGCATCTCCTGAAAGTTGCTTACTCCAATCGTTTCTATAATTAAAACTAGCCGAATTGGTACTTGTTATACCATTTGCATTGCCACCTCTCATGTTAATGTTATTTACGGTACCATCAAATGAAATCTGCCGTTCGCCCCTGAATGTATTGCCTCTGATGCTTGTATTGTACCTGTCTTCATTTCCCATACCGCCAAATACCCTGGCTGAGTATCCACGCTTTTTGTCTTCCTGAATGGTAAGGTTCAGCACTTTCTCTGCTTCGCCGGTTTTAATACCCGTAAGGTTTGCATGGTCGCCATAATCATCAATAATCTGCAGATTTTTGATGATATCTGCAGGAAGGTTCTTAATAGCAGTTGCAACATCAGTACCAAAAAAATCTTTTCCGTTTATCCTGATTTTAGTTATTGGCTCACCCTGGGTTGTAACATTTCCATCAGCATCAACTTTTACACCCGGTAGTTTTCTAAGTACTTCATCCACAGCATCCCCCTGTCTCACCGGGAATGAAGATGCATTGAATGTAACTGTATCCTCACTGATTTTTATAGCGGTAACCGCTGTAATCACTACCTCATTCAGCATATTTGAGGAAGCCTTTAATATGATAGGTGGAATAGTAAGGGAATTACCATTCTCAATCCTGTATTTTTTAAGAAAAGTTTCAAATCCAATAAATGCAGCTGAAAGTGTGAAATCAGGCCATTTTACATTAGTCAGATTAAAATTACCATCGAGATCAACAGCAGTTTGTATACTGTCTTTACCGCTTTTTAATTTGATCAATGTACCTGTTAATGGTACCCCTGCAGTATCAATAACACTTCCTTTAACCTGGTAATTTTGCGAATAACTGAATAGGGAATAAAGGAATAAACATATAGTCAGGAAATATCTTCTCATAAAAATAAATTTGTCGGGGATATGCTTGCGATCAATACTAAAGCATTTAGATACCCTTAAAATATGATGGTTTAAATTTGTAAACTGCTGTTTCTTACAATTCTATCAAATATAGTCTTCACCCTTATTCAAGCTCTTTTCTATTCAGTATTGTTACAATGGATTCTTAAGTAATTTACACTTTCACTTTTTTAGATATTAACTTAGCTTACTATCTGCTCAAGATTATTCCATGTATTTAAAATGCAGGATTGGACGAAGGTTAGGGATATCTTGTTTACGTACACATTGATTGAAAAATCAAATATCTATGTGAAAAATAAAGTTGTAATATCAAATAAATTGTATTTTTAGTTCGACGACATCAGTGTTTTTTTAAACCTCCTTAAATTGAATCAATACATCTAAATCATACACTATGAAAAGAAGAAAGTTTATGTCAAATACGCTTTTGACGGGTTTGGGAAGCATCGGTTTTGGGGCGTATGGATTTGATCAGGTTCATGATTCCGGAAGGGTAATTAATACCCCGATATCAGGATTGGATTTAAACAAACTTCATGAGGTCTATCGTTCTGAGATTTTTAATCGCTTTATTCCCAATATGGATAAATACGTGATCGATCACGAAAATGGCGGATTTATGACGTCCGTTGATATTACTAATGGTAAACAGGCAACATCTAATAAAACTGCCTGGTTTGAAGGGCGTGGAATGTGGACTTATGCCTTTCTGTATAATAATCTGGATAAGAATCCAAAATATCTTGAGGTCGCAAGAAAATCCAAAGATTTTATCCTGAAGTCGCAGCCAAAGGACAACAGTTTCTGGACTTCATCATTTGATAAATATGGTAAGCCCCTTGGTGGCCCCGGGGATATTTATAGTAGTTTATTCGTTGCCGAAGGGCTGGCTGAGTATGCAAAAGCTTCAGGCGAAAAACAGTATCATGATCTTGCAAAAAAGATTATACTGTCTTGTCTCGACCGGTATGATAGTCCTGATTATGATTATTATGTTGCTTATTTAAACCCCGGCGCAACCAAGATAAAGGCTCCAAGGGTTTTGGGTCATTGGATGGTTTTCTTAAGGGCCGCAACCCAGATGCTGGAAAGAGGTCCGGATGCTGACATGCAAAAACTGGCCGACCGTTGTTTAGATGCCTGCCTCAATCATCACCTTAATCCTGAATATGGCTTATTTAATGAGGTGTTAAATCACGATTTCAGTCGCCCGGATAATTCGTACAAAGACTTTGCGTATACCGGTCATGGTATCGAAACTTGCTGGATGCTGAATTTTGAGGCAGCCAGAAGAAAGGATAAAAAGCTTTTTAATAGAATTACGGAAGTCTTTAAAAGACATGTTACCGTAGCTCACGATGATGTTTTTGGAGGATATTTCAGGGCATTGGATCATGTGGACAATAATATATGGAAAGTTGATAAAGTTTTATGGCTTCAGGAGGAGGTATTGATCGGCAGTATGTTTATTGCTGAACATACCGGAGATAAATGGGCAGTAGAACGTTTTAATAACACTTTTAAATATGTTCGCGAAAAGTTTGTTAAACCGGGTAATTTATTCTGGGCATCGGCGGGCGACAGATATCTGAAAGATTATGCTAAATTAAGGGCTGAGCACTATCACCATCCCAGGCATTTGATGCTGAATCTGATCTCATTAAAAAGAATGATCAAACGTGATGGTAAAACTTCCAATATATTCGGGTAAATATTACCCTGTATTTTAAATAATATGATAAATAAAACACATACAAGACGCGATTTTTTAAAACGAAATTCTATTGCCGGCTTAGGAATCCTTGGCGGGGCAGGTATTGGAGTTTCTCTGATTCCGGAAAACGCAGAAGCGGCAATTACGGTAAATGAGCAACAAACCGGTAAGATTTCAGATCTTAATCTAAAACAGCTGCGTGAAACATACAGAACAGCTTTACTTGATAAGTTTATTCCCAATATGAATAAATATGTTGTGGATCATGAATTAGGTGGTTTTATGTGCTCTGTAGATATTTTAACAAAAAAACTGGTTAATACTAATAAAAGGGCATGGTTCGAGGGAAGGGGAATCTGGATGTATTCGTTTCTGTACAATAATCTGGATAAGAACCCGCAGTATCTCGAGATAGCAAAGAAGTCTAAAGATTTTATTCTAAGGTTATTGCCATCTGATGGCAGCTATTATATTTCCGGATTTACCAAAGAGGGAAAACCGATAGGCGATACAGAGGGTGATATTTACGGAAATCTTTTTGTTGCCGAGGGCTTAGCGGAGTATTCGAAGGCAAGTGGCGAAAAAAAATACTTTGACCAGGCTAAGGAAATTATGCTAAAGGCAGTTCAAAGATATGACAGGCCTGAATTTACTTATGCCTACAAAGCTGAAAAAAGGGAATCCGGCCCGAGAATACTCGGCCACTGGATGATTCTTTTAAGTCTGTGTACTCAAATGCTTCGTCAGCGCCCTGATAAAGAAGTTAGGTCATTGGCAGATCGTTGTGTGGATGCGATCATGAATCATCATCTTAATAAAGATTTCAGACTTTTGAACGAGGCTTTGGCTCATGATCTGCGTCCTTTGACCGATCCGGTCGCCTCGCAATTTGCTGATATCGGCCATGGATGTGAAACGCTGGCTTTTGTGATGAATTATGCAGTATTGATTAAGGATAAAGTACTGTTCAATAAAGCAACGGCGGAATTTAAAAGGCATGTTGAAGTTGCCTGGGATGATGTATATGGAGGGCATTTCCATGCAATGGACAATGTAGCTACCAATACCTGGCAGTTAAATAAACTGCGCTGGCTGCAGGAAGAGATTCTGATCGGGGCAATGATCCTGATTGAACATACCGGCGATGAATGGGCGATAGATCGTTATGCTAAAACAGAAGCTTATATACGTGAGAAATATGTGCGTCCCCAATTTGCCTTTGTAATAGACAGCGGTGACCGTAAGATGGAAAAACATACTCATGTACGTGCAGAGCACTATCATTATCCCCGTCAGTTAATGACAGGTATTTTAGCCATCGACAGAATTTTAGCCAGGGGAGGGAAGCCTTCAGGTATTTTTTCCTGATTCTGAATCTTATAAGGATTACTGCTGCACTGCAGCGAAACATACAAAATAGATGACAACAACAAAATTTGAAGGCCAGGCATTTTATAATGCGCCTTTTGTAACTGATAGTTTTAATGGAATGCCATACCGGGTTCTTGGTAAATCAGGACTTAGGGTATCGAATATTGGTTTGGGTACCTGGAAAATGGGGTATCCTGAAAGTGGGGATGGATCGCGCATTGATGAGAAAAGCTCTTTTCAGATATTTGACCGTGCCGTTGAGTTGGGGGTGACATTCTGGGATACCGCAAACCGATATAACAATGCATCGGGGAATTCGGAGAGAATTATTGGTAAATGGTTTCAGCAAAACCCTGAGCAACGAAGGAATATCGTACTTGCCACAAAAATGGCAGGAACAATGGATGGTTTGAGTCCGAATCACTGCGGACTTTCCAGAGGGAATATTATGGAAGCAGTTTACGCCAGTCTGGAGCGACTCCAACTGGATCATATTGATCTGCTTTATTTTCATAATTATGAAGGAACTACCCCTCCGGAAGAAAGTCTCGCAGCTATTGAAGATCTGGTTAAACAGGATCTGATCCGTTATTTCGCAGTATCAAATTTTACTGTAGAAAATTTGAAGACTTATAAGAATGCAGGAGATCAGTTTTCTGTCAGAAGCAGAATTCTGGCAGTACAAAACCAGTTTGACCTTCTGGATGGAGAAAGTGCCAATCATCAGGGGGTATTGCATTATGCTGCTGACCACGATCTTACATTTATTGCATGGAGCCCAATGGCAAGAGGCTTACTCACAAACCGCTATTTAAATCTTGAAAATGCGGGTCCGGGCG
>JBAZHY010000071.1:0-7937 GCA_041652175.1 Pedobacter sp. | reverse complement strand
AATGCTATCCTAAAGGCCATTGAAACTCCAAGAAAAATAGATTATAACCTGGTTAATGCGCAACAGGCACGTCGTGTATTAGACAGACTGGTAGGTTTTGAGCTCTCACCGGTTCTGTGGAAAAAGGTTAAACCATCCCTTTCTGCCGGACGTGTTCAGTCGGTAGCGGTACGCTTAATCGTAGACCGTGAGCGGGAGATCAATAAATTCGTATCTGAAGCTGCATTTAAAGTTGTTGCCATCTTCTCAACCGATAAACAAAGAGAAATTTTCAGGGCTGAACTTCCTGAACGTTTTGAAAAATCTGAAGATGCTGAAAAGTTCTTAAGGGACTGCATTAATGCTATTTATACAGTAAAAAGCCTGGAAACCCGACCTACGAAAAGGAATCCGGCACCTCCGTTTACCACTTCCACCCTTCAGCAGGAAGCCAGTCGTAAACTGGGCTTTCCGGTTGCAAGAACAATGTCTGTTGCTCAGAAATTATACGAAAGCGGTAAGATTACTTATATGCGAACCGACTCAGTTAACCTTTCTGATACCGCTTTAAAAGCTGCAGCAGACGAGATCAGGTCTGCATACGGTCAGGAATACCACGAAAGAAGAACGTTCAAAACTAAATCTGCCGGTGCACAGGAAGCTCACGAAGCAATCAGACCGACTTATTTTGACCAACATACGATTAATGGTGATGCCTCAGAAAGAAGGCTTTATGAGCTGATCTGGAAACGTTCTATTGCTTCGCAGATGTCGGAAGCTAATTTCGAAAAAACAACAGCAAAAATCAGTATATCTTCACGCAATGAGCTTTTTATTGCCAATGGGGAAGTAATGAAGTTTGATGGATTCCTGAAGGTTTATATGGAATCAACTGATGAGGAGAATGAAATAAATCTGGATGAGGAGAATGAAAATTCGATCCTCCCTCCGCTCAGTCAGGGTCAGCAACTGAACCTAAGGGAAATGAACGCTACCGAACGCTATTCCCGTCCGCCGGCAAGATATACAGAAGCAAGTCTGGTAAAAAAACTCGAAGAACTTGGAATTGGCAGACCCTCTACCTATGCCCCTACTATTTCTACCATTCAGAACAGAGGATATGTAGTTAAAGAAGAACGTGAAGGTAAAAAACGTAATATTCAGGTAATCAGTCTTAAAGACTCCACTATCAATAAAAGCATTAAAACTGAAAATACCGGTGCTGAAAAGAATAAGTTATTCCCAACAGATATCGGTGCGATAGTTAATGATTTTCTGGTTGAGCACTTTAAAGGAATTGTAGACTTTCATTTTACAGCTAAAGTTGAAAAGGAATTTGATGAGATCGCTCAGGGATTGAAGAACTGGACTGAAATGCTCCGCTCCTTTTATAATCCTTTCCATAATGAGGTTGAAACCACGCTTCAGAATGCAAACCGTGCTAGTGGCGAGCGTGAGCTTGGAATTGATCCCGAAAGCGGAAAGAAAATATCGGTTCGTATTGGCCGCTATGGTCCTTTCGTTCAGATAGGCGAATCCTCTGATAACGAAGAAGATGAAAAGCCAAGATATGCAAGCCTTCGTTCAGGGCAAATGATCGAAAGCATAACCCTGGAAGAGGCATTAGATCTGTTTAAGCTTCCTTTCCAGCTGGAAAACTATGAAGGTAAAGAACTCAGTGTAGGTGTCGGACGTTTCGGGCCTTATATTAAATGGGGTGATAGCTTCATTTCCTTACCAAAGGGCGAAGACCCTCTTTCAGTAAACCTCGAGCGCGCTATCCAATTAATTAATGAGAAAAATATTGCTGAAGCACCTGTTGCCCAGTTTCAGGGGCTTCCGGTAACTAAGGGTAAAGGTCGTTTCGGACCATTTATTAAATGGAATAACCTCTTTATCAATGTTCCTGTAAGATATAACTTCGATAAGCTTAGTCAGGCGGATATTGAGGATCTGATCAGTAAGAAGATAGAAAAGGAGTCGAATCGCTTCATTCAGCAATGGACTGAAGAAAAAATCGCTATAGAAAACGGAAGATGGGGACCATTTATCCGTTTTGGCAAACAAATGCTGAAACTGGGTAAAAATCCTGCCAGTAAGGATAAATACACAGCTGAAGAACTTGCTGAGATATCCCTGGAATCTGTTAAAAAACTGATTACAGAACAGGTTCCTGATGCATTTGCCGCTAAAGCAAAGAAAGCTGTTAAGAAGGCACCGGTTAAAAAGAGTCAGGCAAGAGCTGTTTCAAAGAAATAATATCAACAAGCATTCCGGAAAATATTTATGAAAAAAGATCTGCCTGAAAACATCGTGGAAAATATTTCCATTGCTGTGGTTCTGGAATCTTCCGGTCCTGAGAGCAAAACATGGAAAGTTTATCTCTTAAACCTTAAAGCTGATCCTCTTGAAACAGTATTGATCAGTTCAAAAGGTTATGGCAAAAAAGATGGTGAACAGGTTAAGACATCTACCCTACGCCATTCTTTAGGTGATATCCCTCCAGATTCCTATGCAGCGATAGAGTTAATTGACGAACAGGTTTTCGGACTGACCAATGAATACTGGCTCAGTTATTATCTGAATGGAAACATTTATGATAAGAAATTCATTTTTGTTCCCGAAAGTATCGTTGATACGAACCTCATCCGTATCCCTCTGGTGAATAAGCCCGGAGTGATGATCGGTTGATCATACATGAATAAAACCTGCCGGAATCCTATATTTGGACATGGATTCAGCTCAAAATTTACCTGTTCTAAATCAGGAAGAACAACGTGTACTTGGCTCTTTAATTGAAAAAAGCCGTACAACACCAGATTATTATCCAATGTCCTTAAACGGACTTCAGTCGGCCTGTAATCAAAAAAGTTCAAGGTCACCGATAGTTCAATACAGCGAAGAAACTATCATTCAGACACTCGATTCACTAAAGAAAAAAGGCCTGATTTCGACAGTGACCGGTGGAACCGGCAGGGTAATAAAATACAAACATAATCTAGCAATCGTTTATCCGCTTGTCCCTTCAGAGCTTTCTGTTATGTGCTTACTATTGTTAAGAGGTGCTTTAACTCCGGGTGAAATAAACAGCAATTCAGGCAGATTATACGAATTTGAAAGTTTGGAAGAGGTGAATAACACTCTGCAAAAACTTTCCGGACCGGAATTAGCCTTTGTAAAAGCATTGGGTCGTAAACCGTGACAAAAAGAAGTCCGGTATATTCATCTTTTGGGAGAATATCAGGAAGAGGAAAGTTATGCAGACCCAAACACAGGAGGCCAAACATCTATAGCAGCACTTGAGCTCCGTGTTCAGACTCTCGAAAGCGAACTTGCTGAGCTTAAAGACGCTTTCAATAAACTGATGGCTGAATTAAGCTGACCGTTTACTCATTTAATTTTGTACGGGAGCTGATTCTTGTAATTTAATAAATTGATCATATACAATCTATGCTTGAAAATATTGACTTACATCAGGTATTGGTCATTGATATTGAAACCGTACCTCAATACCAATCTTTCGACGATTTACCTGTCGAAATGCAGCAATTATGGGAACAAAAGACCAGATTTCAGCGAAAAGACGGAGAAAGCCCGGCAGAATTTTATGTAAGGGCCGGTATATTATCAGAATTCGGAAAGATCATCTGTATCTCAGCAGGAATATTTTCCAATAAAACCCAAAATGTATCCCTTCGTATAAAATCCTTTTATGGCGATCATGAAAAGGAAATTTTAAAAGACTTCACGGATCTTCTGAGTAAACAGTCCGATACGCTGATTTTATGTGCCCACAATGGAAAGGAATTCGATTTTCCTTATTTATGCCGAAGATTATTGATCAACAATATGGATATTCCATCTCAGCTAAGGATCCATGGCAAAAAACCCTGGGAGGTGATGCATCTTGATACTATGGATCTATGGAAATTCGGAGATTATAAAAATTATACTTCCTTAAATCTGCTTTCTGCAGTACTGAATATTCCGAGTCCGAAAGATGATATTGACGGAAGTATGGTTTATAACGTATACTGGGAAGATAAAGATCTGGAAAGAATAAAAAACTATTGTGAGAAAGACGTAGTTACAACCGCCAGAATATTATTGAGGTTTAAAGCTTTAGCTCCTTTATCCGATGATTCCATCATATTCGTAAAGTAAATTAACAGAAAACGCTAATGACAGAACAATGTTATCTTATTGCTAATAAGATATTTATTCGCGGTATTAGCCTTATCTTTAAGCAAATATTAAAAAATGTCAAAAAAGAAATCAGACAGCTTTAACCTGATACTGACCAAACTCATCACCGATGTATTTGAAAAATCAGGGAATAAGGCTTTAAATTATAAACAGGTTGCCTCTAAACTTAATCTTCATGATGACGAATCCAGAGGGTTGATTCTGGATATTCTGAAGGAAGAAACGAAGAAAGGAATTCTCAAGGAACCAGAAAAAGGTAAATTCATCCTCAAGCAGCAAAAGACCTATGTAACCGGTAAAGTTGATATGACTTCCGATGGTTCTGCCTATATCGTCAGCGAAGATGAGTTTGAGGAAGATATATTCGTTGCACCCCGTAAACTCCGTAATGCATTACATGGTGATATTGTTAAGGTCTATGTATATGCTAAAAGTAAGGGCAGGAAAAAAGATGGCGAGGTAGTCGAAATCATTGAGCGGGCAAAGATCGATTTTACCGGTATTGTGAAGCTATCCGAGCGTTTTGCTTTCTTTGTCCCCGACGACCGGAAGATGCTTCATGACATTTTCATTCCACTGGATGGACTGAACGGTGCAAAAGATGGATACAAAGCAGTTGCACGAATCGTTGACTGGCCTGAAGAGGCTAAAAATCCCATTGGTGAGATCACTCATGTTTTAGGTAAACAGGGAGATAATAATGCAGAAATGAACGCCATATTGGCGGACTATGGTTTCCCGTTAGCATTTCCTGACTCGGTAGAAAGTGAAGCCGAAGCTATTGAAGATACTATCAGCCCTGAAGAAATCAGCAAACGAAAAGATTTCAGGAATGTATTAACTTTTACAATTGACCCTGCCGATGCGAAAGATTTTGACGATGCTATCTCTTTCAGAAATCTGAAAAACGGTAATGTAGAAGTCGGGATCCATATTGCCGACGTATCCCATTATGTTGAAAAGGGCTCAGCATTAGATCAGGAAGCATTTGAGAGAGGAACCTCGGTTTACCTGGTCGACAGGGTTATTCCGATGCTTCCTGAACGACTTTCAAATAATTTGTGCTCACTACGTCCGAATGAGGATAAACTTTGTTATTCGGCCGTATTTGAACTTGATGATGAAGCAAATGTAATAGAACAATGGTTCGGGCGTACCATTATTCATTCCGATACCCGGTTCAGCTATGAAGACGCACAGGAAATACTGGAAAACAAAGCCGGAAAACACAGTGAAGAACTCCTGCAATTAAATGCTCTGGCCTATAAACTCAGGGATCGGAAATTCAAACACGGTGCAATTAGTTTTGAAAGTGTAGAAGTTAAATTTCATCTGGATGCTCAGGGGAAGCCGACCGGAGTATATGTAAAAGAACGTAAAGATGCACATAAACTGATTGAAGATTTCATGCTGCTTGCCAATAAGAAAGTTGCAGAATTTATAGCAAAAAAAGGTAAGGGTAAGCAGAAACTTACTTTTGTTTATCGTTCCCACGATTCCCCAAAAGAAGATTCCTTATTAAGTTTCTCACAGTTTGCCTCTAAATTCGGATATAAAATTGACACGAGTTCCGGACGTGAGACTGCCAGATCATTAAACTTCTTAATGGCCGATGTAGAAGGTAAAAAAGAACAGAATGTACTGACACAGCTTGCTATCAGATCAATGGCTAAGGCTGTTTATACCACTAAAAAACACAGTCATTATGGTCTTGCCTTCGATTATTATACACACTTTACATCCCCTATCCGCCGGTATCCCGATGTGATGGTACACAGACTTCTGGATTTATACCTTGCCGGTGGAAAATCGGTAAATGAAGAAGAATATGAAAAGCTATCGATGCATGCTTCTGTGATGGAGAAAAAGGCTGCAGATGCAGAACGCGCTTCTGTGAAATACAAACAGGCCGAATACCTTCAGAACAATATTGGTGAGGAGTTTAACGGCATCATTTCCGGACTCACTGAATGGGGCATGTATGTAGAAATCATTGAAAACAAATGTGAGGGAATGATCCGCTTACGCGATTTGAACGATGATTTCTATGTACTGGATGAAAAAAATTACTGTATAATCGGACAAAGACGTAAGAAGAAATACCAGCTTGGCGATGAGGTGAAGATCATGGTCAAAAAAGTGGATCTGAATAAAAGGCAGATAGATTTTACACTGGTCAGATAAGTTCCGACAAAGGTTTTTTTCTGGAATAAATATAAAAGGGTATCTAACATATGGTACCCTTTTGCATTATATATCTGTAAATGAGTACATTTAGTATAGTAAGTAAAACAGGCAAACCTATAATCTGCATGCATTGAACTATTAATTTATTCAGTTGTGGAAAAAGAAATACTCATTCAGAAAGAGAGGAAATCAGAGATCAGGAATATCAGGATTGAATCAATCGACCTTTTAAGAGGATTGGTAATGATCTTAATGGCCTTAGACCATACACGCGACTTTTTCCATATAGACGCATGGAAAGATGATCCCTTAAATCTTGAAACTACTACCCCAGTCCTGTTCCTGACCCGTTGGATTACCCATTTCTGCGCACCGGTTTTTGTATTTCTGGCAGGTACTTCTGCCTGGCTGCAGGGACAGATAAAAACTAAAAAAGAACTGAGCTCCTTTCTGATCAAAAGAGGTTTTTGGCTAATCATGATTGAAGTTTTGATTATCAATTTTGCATTCTCTTTCGATCCCCACTTCCAGATTATCGGTCTGCAGGTAATCTGGGCTATCGGTGTGAGTATGATATTTCTTGGCTTCATTATCTGGTTACCCTTCAAATACATTCTGACAATGGCAATCATCATTATTTCCGGCCACAATTTACTTGACTATTACGAGGCCTCCCAAACCGGGCAATTTTCGCTTCTGTATTCACTACTGCACCATCAGGGATTCTATACGATCGGCGATAAATTAAATATTTTCATTATCTATCCTGTACTTCCCTGGACCGGATTAATGATTGCAGGATATTGTTTTGGCAGATTATTTACAGACTATCATGGAAAAGAACGAAATAAGATATTAATCAGGGCAGGCATCAGTACCATTCTGTTCTTCATATTGCTTAGGACTCTCAATATATATGGAGATCCTGAGAAATGGTCGCAACAAAAAAACCTCTTATACAGCATATTCAGTTTTATTGAAACACAAAAATATCCTCCCTCTTTATTGTATATATGTATGACTATCGGGCCTGCAATTTTATTTCTGGTTCAATTTGATAATGTAAGGAACAAAATAAGCCGGATTATTACCATTTATGGAAGAGTTCCGTTCTTTTACTACATTTTGCACTTCTATCTTATTCATGCATTAAGCATGCTATTCTTTCTTGCCCGCGGACACCGGTTTGAAGAAGGGATCTATACAGGAAATATTGTTCTTCCCAATTTCATTGTCAGTGGCGAGGGTTATTCATTAGGAGTGGTGTATCTGGTATGGCTCTTTGTCATTATTTGCCTTTATCCGCTTTGTAAATGGTACAGCGGGTACAAAAAAACCCATAAACAATGGTGGTTGAGCTATCTCTAATAAGTTCGTTCCGGTTGAGGGTTTATAAGATAAAACAATGAAAATTTAAGCCTCTTCCTCCTATTAATTATCTGGTTCAATAATCGATTTTTGTTAATTTTACGCGGGCTTTAGCTTTATTAAAATGCATTCGATAGATCAACTTCAAACCATCATTAACAAGGCAATAGCCGATACAAAATATACAGAACAACCTC
>JBAZHY010000070.1:477-8004 GCA_041652175.1 Pedobacter sp. | reverse complement strand
GTTATGGCCTGACTAAGGGTCAGGATTCGGCTACAGCCGATGAGGGCTCAAAGAGCAAGGCCGGTTCTGTGAATCCTTTTCAGCCCATTGACCTGGCCGGAATGGCCCTGGAACTGGGCGCAAGTTTTGTAGCTCAAAGTTTTTCTGGGGATAAGGAACAATTGGTTCCGCTGATCAAAGCTGCGGTTAGTCATCCGGGATTTGCATTCATCAATGTCATCTCGCCATGTGTCACTTTTAATAATAATCCGGGCTCAACAAAATCATACGATTATGTCCGCGAGCATATCGAAGCCACAGGCAAAACTGATTTGATTCCTGAAAGATCAGAGATTCTGGCAAGTTATGAATCGGGTACCGGGACGGAAGTTATGCTTCACGATGGCACCTTTATTAAACTTGAAAAGCTGGCGGCTAACCGTGACCCTTTCAACAGGATGGAAGCAATGGATGCCCTTCGGGATGCAAGAAATCGTAATGAGATATTAACCGGATTACTGTATATCGATACTGAAACTGAAGATCTGCATCATACCATTAACTCTACAGAGCGGCCTTTAAATTCATTGGAAGAGAAAGATCTTTGTCCGGGCTCAGCAGTATTGGCCGGAATTAATGATGATCTGAGATAATGAGATTTAAGGAAGGGTAATTAAGAATTAAGAATTAAAAATTAAAAATTACGAATTACGAATTACGAAGTTGCTGCTTAGTTCGGACAACTGGCAACTGATAACCGGTATCATCAGCTAGCGAGAGCGTCATCGCTCGTGCTATACTAGGATAACCCGTCATTCCTGCCGGCCGTCATTTCGAACGAGCGTGCTGAATTTTTATAATTAAGTAAACAGTTTGCCGCGAGGAGAAATCTGTTCATTAAAGGTAGTGGCCTTAGGCAGTAGGTTTCTCAGTCGTGCCTCCTTCGAAATGACGTAAGGATAGAGCAACTCACAAAGCTGTCCTACCTGAAAGTATTATTGATTATCACCCACCTTCTCTGACGGAACAGATACCCCATAAGTCCACAGTGCGCCGTTTTTAGTGGATAGCTTTTCCAGTTCTTTTGATTCTGCCAGCTGATCTAAAAGCTTTTCACTTTCTGTCCTTGAAGTGCCGGATAGTACCGAAAATTCTTTTGCTGTCAGACTGCTATACACCGAGAAAATTGATTTCCAGTCGGTAGGATACGACGTTTTGAGCGCAGAAGGGAAAACTTTCTCAATTGCGTGTTCATATTCGGCATAAGGTCTGGACCCATACACAAGTTCCCTTTCACCTGAATCGTTCAGGAAGAACATTGTCGGAAAACCTCTGACCCCAAACTGTCTGGCCAGGCGCAGATCATCTTCAAACAGTTCTTTGCCGCGGTCTTTCATATCCTGCTCAAGCTGTTCAGGGTTCAGTCCGGCATGCTCTGCAGCCAGCAGGATATTAGCCGGTTTTGCAATATTTTTCTTCTTTAAGAAAACCATTTCCCGAAGTTCACGCATGAACAATAAGGCTTTATCTTTATCCTGAAGCTGAGCCGCCTTAAACGCAATAGATGGCGGATAGGATGAATCAAGCGGATCTTCGAGCCAGACATCACCATCTATAGGCATATCGTAATAAGAGCTCACTTCATCCCAGTGATGTGCTACATCTGCCGGTTTGCCGATACCACCGCTGTTATAAGACCAGTCGGGCAGTAATCCACCCATATGATAGTCGATTTCGATGTTATTGCCATATTCCAGCTTTAATTTTCTAAGCTGCGGCTCAATTCCCCAGCAGGATGAACAGATCGGATCGGTAAAATAAAGTATTTTGACAGGCTTTTCAGCTTTATAAGTTTCTGTTCCGGCTCCTGCCTGACTAACAGGCAGTTCACAAATACCTGTTTGCGGGTCACATAAAAGCGGGTTTGTAACTATTGTTTCCTTTTCCATTTTATCTATGTTCTTTTTATGTAAAATGCCATTACTAATACTTTGGCATTGATTTCTTGTCGATGTTCTATTGATCATACAAAGGTAGCCCCGATATAGTTTAGAAATGTTATCACTTACCTTTTAGAAACTACTTACCTCTTGGAAACTAATCGGAGTATTTGTAATTTTGAGAAACCGAACAATACAATGAGAAAGCAGGCTAAACTGAATATTACGCCGGTCTGTAAGAACAGAATTACAGCCATACGGGATTCTATGGAGATCCTTTCAGGAAAGTGGAAGTTTCATATTCTGGGGACTTTAATGGAAGGCGGCAGCATGCGTTTTATGGATCTGCTTCGTGAGGTGGAGGGCATAGCCGCAAAAATGCTGTCGAAAGAATTGCAGGATCTGGAAATGAACCAGCTTGTCAGCCGCACGGTACTCGACACCAAGCCCATTACGGTAGAGTATGAAGTGACCGAATACGGCAAAACCCTCAAACCGATTATTGATGAACTTGCCAATTGGGGAGTAGCTTACCGGAATGCGGTGTTTAGGAATCAGAAGTGAGTATAATTAATTACGAACTACTGCTAAGTTGACAATTGACAGTTGACAATTGACAATGGATAGGCTAATAAACTCGATATGAGTTGCATTTCTCAAACACCTGATAACTGAAATGGCGGCAGCAAGGTTCCGTAATTGATAACCCGTCATTCCTGCCGGCCGGTAGGCGGGTCGACGAGCGAGCTGAATTTCTATAATTAAGTAAACTATTTAACGCGAGGGAAAATCTGTTCACTAAAGGTTTGGTCTTAGGCAGTAGATTTCTCAGTCGTACCTCGTTCGAAATGACGTCAGCATAACACCCTAGCCGTCATTTCGAACGAGCGAGCTGAATTTTTATAATTAAGTAAATAGTTTAACGCGAGGAGAAATCTGTTCACTAAAGGTTTGGCCTTAGGCAGTAGATTTCTCAGTCGTACCTCCTTCGAAATGACGTCAGCATAACACCCTAGCCGTCATTTCGAACGAGCGAGCTGAATTTTTATAATTAAGTAAACAGTTTAACGCGAGGAGAAATCTGTTCACTAAAGGTAGAGGCTTTAGTCAGTAGATTTCTCAGTCGTACCTCCTTCGAAATGACGTAAGAGTGTCTTCCCAATTCCAGCTACCTGCCCACCTCTGTAACACCAGTTCCGTAATTCTTAACCCGATTATTATCGGGTCGTAATTTTTAATTGCATTTCTTCGTAATTCCTCCTATTCAAGTGGCAGACAAAGGGCAGACAAGTGGCAGACAAGTGGCAGACAGCTTCGGGACATGTCCAGCCTTTTTTCGACACACAGTTGATCCGGCTATCCCTTTTTTAGCAGAAATCATGCATCTTTCTTCGGGAAGTCTTCGGGACTTGTTCGGGAAAAGTACCCATTTGTTCGGGAGTTCTTCGGGAAAGCTTCGGGAAATACCCTTGTTTCTTCGGGAAACGTTCGGCAGCGGGCGAACCAATCCCGAAGCAGTGCTGAAGAGTTGCAGTTCATATGTGGACAAAGCATCGGACTATCCTGCCTTTTGTCTGCCGCTTGTCTCCTTTCTGTCTTCCGGAAGGTTCGAATAATTCACCTTCATTTTGCCGATTAGTCGGCAAGTTCCGGCAAGTTTAAGCAAGTTCCGGCAAAAATTTCAGCCTCTTTCAGTTTCTCCTCAGGTTTGTGCTGTACTGGTACTTAATTATTTTTTTTTAACCCTTAAAATGTAAAAAAAATGGGAACAATTAGAAATGGAGGCAATGGAGCCTTCTCCGGCAAGGCCGGAAGTTTTATCGGAAGCAGCTGGCGCGACATCAATTACATGCGTGGTATTCCGAAGATCAGTAAAAAGCCGAAAACACTGAAGCAACTGGAGCAACAGGCCAGATTTGCGACAGCAGTGAAATTCCTGCAGCCTGTCAAGGATCTGCTGAATGTGGGTTTCGGCGGCCAGAAGTCGGGTAAAGCGACCGGCTATAACCTGGCCGTAAAACAGGTGCTAGAATCTGCAATAGGAGGTACCTATCCCGACTTTGTCATTAATTACCCTAAAGTACTATTTGCTAAGGGTAGTCTGGCCGCTCCGGTAGGTGCTGTTGTTCTGGCAGAGGCCGGAGGGGTAGTAGTAAGCTGGTCGCCCGACCTGAATCCGCATAATGGATTCATGGATGATGAAGTGAACATACTCATCTTCGACCCGGCGAATAATATCTACCTGAGCGGAGAGATGGGCGTAGCAAGGGTGCAGGGTGAGATGAACATCCCCATTCCTGCAGCTTACCTTGGCAATACAGTTCATGTGTACATGTTCTTTATGTCCAGACAAGGCAGACTGTCAAACAGTGTTTACGTGGGGGAGTCGGTTATTGTTTAATTAAGCAGGCGGCGGCTGAGATATGCCGCCGCTCTTTTATTCAAAATTTAAGAATCAAAATCATGGAACTTTCTAAAAAATATTATTTCCCCTGGCATATTCCTTTCAGAAAGGAACTGGCCGGCATTATCGTAGTTATGGTCATCTTTTTATTATTTCCTTACCTGATACGTAAGGTAGATGGATCCGCTGCAGCGATTGACCCCGGGATCTTAAGTGCCCTTCTCCTGACAGCAACAGCAGTACTCCTGTTTAAAGCAATGACCTGGTGGATCCTCATCACCATATTGCCTGCTTTTGCCGATTATTCGGACAGACAGCTTGAAAGTAATTTCAGGATGCTGGGTGCCCGGCAGAAAGTGATTATTTACCTGAGCTTTTACATGCTGGTCTTTTACGCATTCATACTGGTTTTATCCGCGCTGTTGTAAATAATTAAAACGAATGTCATGGCAATTCTAAGAGGATGTTTCGGCCCGATTTCCGGCAAGGTTGGAGACCGGGTTTATGCAACGTTAAAGGGTATTACTCATGTACGGAGTCTACCGCGTAAAACAACAAAACCGGCTACTGAAAAGCAACAGATTTGGCGTGCAAAGTTTGAACTCGCTACCGGCTTTCTGCAACCCCTTACCCGGCTTCTGAATAGTAGCTATAAATTAATCAATCCGAAGAAGTCGGGTACAGGCCTTGTATTAAGGCAAATTCTGGATGAGGCTATTATTGGAGACTACCCGGATCTGGAAATCGACTATGCTAAAGTCAGGCTGATTCATGGTCGTCTGCCCGTTCCTCCTAAAACCTGCATTCAGGCTGAGAAACCTGATCGCTTAAGTTTCACCTGGTCATTTCAGCCGCATTGGTATACCGGTTCAAGCGATGAACTAATACTTCTGGTCTACTGTATTTCCTTAAAAGAGTTCCGGTGTTATGAAAAGACGGGAATGCAGAGATCGGATGAATCTGGCAGTATCAGATTGCCTGAAGAGTTTGCCGGAAAGGAATGTTTTGTATGGCTTGCTTACCGATCTGTTCTACAAAATGCCTGGTCCGATTCGGTGTATCTGGGCAAAGTAATCACTAATGAACCGGCATCATGAAAACAACAAATCATAATTCAGATCCAATCATCGTACTGATGTTGGAACTGTCCATTTTCTTCCTGCTTTGTATTGCAGTTGTGAATGTTCCGCGAGCCAATGGACAAACAATTTCAGAAAGAAACAATGTCCTAAGGCAAAAGGTTCAGCAGATCTATACCTCCCAGATTGGCATCCGCGAGCAGGAAATAAATTCAGGTCCGCAGGTGCAGCAATACCTCAGCTATGTAAACCTTCCGAAGGGAAACCCCTGGTGTGCGGCCTTTGTCTGCTGGGTTTACGGGCAGGCCAATGTACCGAACCCTAAGTCGGGCTGGTCGCCGGATTTGTTTAAGCCTGACAGAATAATCTGGGAGAGGGCTGAAAGCAGAAAGTATAAAATTGAAAGCAGTGAAAGGACAACAAATAACCGGCTACCAGGCATCGGGGATGTTTTCGGCATCTACTTCCCCGACAAGAAGCGAATCGCCCATGTGGGTTTTGTTGATCAATGGGATGGAGCCTGGTTGATCACGGTAGAGGGCAATACCAATGTTTCAGGAAGTAGAGAGGGAGACGGCGTGTACCGCAAGCGCCGGCCTGTCCAATCCATTTTTCAGGTTGCGCGGTATATCGCGCAGCCTTAAATCTAAGATGATGAGAACTTTAATGATTAAACTATTTACGCTGCTGATCCTGATAATAATCAGCTCATGCAGTACCCGGAAGCTGAACAGGCAAAAGTCGGAGAGTTCAGCTTCCATGCAGTCAGAAAGACGGATGCAGGAATTACAGAAAGATCAGTTTGAAACCAAACGAAAGCTCCTGCTGACCGATACGACTCATGAGCAATATACTGTGACGATTTTTCCGCTGGATTCGTTTAGCTTTTCGAGGGAAAACGGATTTAGGGGTAAGGCTGAGAGGATTGAAGTTAAGGGAATGAACAGAAGGGTAAAAACTTTGTCCGACAGCATGATGGTTCAGGTAGGAAGCCAAAGAGGGCAGACTTATGAGGAACAAGAGCGAATAGAGAAGTCTGATTTTTCAAAGACCCGGGTGTTAGAAAGTAAATCCTGGCGGGCCTTGTGGGTTTCTGTTGGATTACTGGGGATTATTGTTTTGGGGTGGTGGTTTAGGGCAAGGGTAACCGGGTGGTTTAGATGAGCTGATATAACAATAATTAACCTAATGGATGATCTTTCAGAGCAAGACAGGATGTATCGCTTTACAATATGTTCAACATGAAATAAAAATGTACGATAAAGCTAAGGATAGTCACAATCCCGGCTCAACCCTTCTTCAGTTCCCTAACTCAAAACCTAATAGATTTATTTTCACTATCTTTGCCTAATCATGAATTCCAGACCAAACATTTTACTAGAGAACAAATTTAAACAGAAGCTAAATACAGCTAAGTTCATGTTTGGTCAATTTCTTTCTCATCAATATAGCCTGGGAGACTCTTTTTTAAAGAGTAGTAAGGACTTCATATCATAAACCCTGCCTTTTATAGGTAGGGATTCGATCTCCATTCTTTTATTTTATTAAATATTATGTTATGAGCTTATTACGGGCGGCATTTGTGTTGCTTATTGCTATTGACTTAATATCAATATTGCTTGCCATAATTTTGGTGAATCCGCATTTAGTATTTCTATCTCTCATTATATCAGCTTTGGCAAAAAGGTGGTACAATCAAGTATGGATCAAGCAAGGTATAAGTCTATTTTACAACTTTAAAAAGAGAAATCATGTTAAATACTCCTATAAAAATTAATGAAACTCGTGTTTTACTTACTACAGGTATATACGATCTGCTGAAGGATCATATTAGAAGACGAAAGCTCAGTCAAGTGAATGAGTCAGCACTTGAACTACAACTAAGAAAAGCTATCCAGGTTCTAAGAAAAGATCTTCCAGAGGATGTCGTTACAATAAATACTAAAGTTGTAGTAAAAGATATGGACACAAACGATCTGACAGAATATAAATTTGTAGGTCCTGAAAAAGCTCGTAGAAAACATGGGACAATATCAATACTCTCACCAGTAGGTGTTGCATTGGTTGGCTATGCTGAGGGAACAATAGTTGAATGGCTGTTTGAAGAGACATTAAAGACCAAGCA
>JBAZHY010000070.1:0-467 GCA_041652175.1 Pedobacter sp. | reverse complement strand
TCTCGATTTGGATAGCATAATCGTATGGTCAGCGTGAACACGCTGACTATACTTTTTTTCTGTCCGTAGAGTTAAGCGCAGCGTCTCTTCGGATATTCAATGAAAAAGAGTCTTCAGACTCGTTTTTCTGTTAAAATTCAATTTGTTAAAATCAATTTCCGTTTATTAAAAAAATCTATGAAACGCCGTACTTCGATTAAAGGCAGAGCGCTTATACCCCAGAAAGAATCTTATTTTCTATTGATTTTAATAGTCAAATAGCCGGGTTTAGGGGCTTAAAATCTATTTTAAAAATTATTTTGCAGTAATCAACCTGTCAGGGCTGAGTGTTCAATATTTTAATTCTGGGAAGAAGATATAATTACCTTATATTTAAATTACAATCTACCTGATTTTACATGCGATTCTTCCAATTTACAGCGATAAAACTATCGCTGAGCCTGTTTATGTTCACAAATATGATTGTT
>JBAZHY010000069.1:0-8005 GCA_041652175.1 Pedobacter sp. | reverse complement strand
AAAAGCGCGATCATCGTAAGTTAGGTAAAGAACTTGAGTTATTTACTTTCTCTGAGAAGGTAGGAATGGGCTTACCATTATGGTTGCCTAAAGGTGCAGCTCTCAGGGAAAAACTGGTTAATTTCCTGCAGCGGGCTCAGGTAAAATCAGGATATGAGCAGGTTATAACCCCGCATATCGGACATAAAAATCTGTATATCACTTCCGGACATTATGAAAAATATGGTGCGGATTCATTTCAGCCAATAAAAACCCCGCAGGAAGGAGAGGAGTTCTTTTTAAAACCGATGAACTGCCCTCATCATTGTGAGATTTATAAAACCAAACCCCGTTCATATAAAGATCTTCCTGTAAGATATGCTGAATTTGGGACTGTTTACCGTTATGAACAAAGCGGCGAGCTTCATGGTTTAACCAGGGTACGTGGCTTTACTCAGGATGATGCCCACTTATTCTGTCGCCCCGATCAGGTTAAAGAAGAGTTTAAAAAAGTAATTGATCTGGTATTATATGTATTTAATGCATTAGGATTCAATGATTATACAGCTCAGATATCTCTTCGTGATCCGGAAAATAAAACAAAGTATATCGGCAGTGATGAAAACTGGCAGCTTGCGGAATCAGCAATTATTGAAGCTGCTGAAGAGAAAGGTTTAAACACGGTAGTAGAACTCGGTGAAGCCGCATTTTACGGTCCGAAGCTCGATTTTATGGTAAAAGATGCTCTGGGAAGAAAATGGCAGTTGGGTACCATTCAGGTAGATTATAATCTTCCTGAACGATTCGAACTGGAATATACCGGCAGCGATAATCAAAAGCATCGGCCGGTGATGATTCACCGCGCACCATTCGGCTCATTAGAACGTTTTGTCGCAGTATTGATTGAACATTGTGCAGGGGAATTTCCTCTATGGTTAATTCCCGAACAGTTTATCGTTTTACCGATCTCTGAAAAATATGAGGATTATGCAAAAAAAGTTTTAGAATCGCTTAATAATTCCGATATTCGCGGCCTGATAGACTCCCGTGACGAGAAAATTGGCCGCAAAATACGCGATGCTGAAGTGAAGAAAATACCTTATATGCTCATCATTGGTGAGAAGGAAATGAATGAGGGAATGGTGTCTGTAAGGAGACATGGTGAGGGAGATGTCGGCAGCATGAGTATTGAAGAGTTTAGTAATCAGCTAATTAAAGAAATAACCATTTAAGTAAATATAATTTGGCATTAGGAAGACCAGGCTTTAACAGAGGACCACGACCTCCGTTCAAAAAGAAAGAAGCAGAACATAAGATCAATGATTTGATCCGGGCGCCGGAAGTGCGTCTGACTGGTGATAATGTGGTAACAGGTATTTATTCTTTCAGGGAGGCAATTGCCATCGCTGAAGAACAGGGACTTGACCTGGTAGAGATTTCTCCGAATGCAGTTCCGCCCGTTTGTAAGATTGTTGACTACAACAAGTTTATTTACGAGCAGAAGAAAAAAATGAAGGAGATTAAGTCCAATGCAAAACAAACGGTTATCAAAGAGATCCGTTTTGGACCTAATACCAACGATCATGATTTTCAGTTTAAATTGAAACATGCTATCGGTTTCCTTGAAAGTGGGGAGAAAGTTCGTGCTTATGTTCACTTTAAAGGGCGTGCCATCGTTTATAAAGAGCAAGGTGAGATCCTTTTATTAAAATTTGCACAGGCTCTCGAAGATTTTGGTAAAGTAGAACAGCTGCCTAAATTAGAAGGTAAGCGTATGTTTCTTACCGTTGCTCCAAAACATGCCGGCAAGAAATAATTTGAAAAATAGAATAATAGTAGACAAATAAATAAATAGAGTTATGCCAAAAATGAAAACGTGTTCCAGTGCAAAAAAGCGCTTTAAGCTTACTGGAACAGGTAAAATCAACAGAAAGAACGCTTTCAAAAGCCACATCTTAACCAAGATGAGCAACAAACGTAAGCGTGCCCTGGGTCAGACTAGTTTAGTATCTGACGCAGATTTAGGCAACGTTAAACGTATGCTTTGCATCGGAAAGTAATTAACAAATTAATTTAACCAGGTATCAGGTCTTAAAGTTTCAGAAAAGGAACACCGCTTACCAAAAAACACAACAACATGCCACGTTCGGTTAACGCAGTAGCGTCAAGAAGAAGAAGAAAAAAGGTCTTAGATTTAGCTAAAGGCTATTGGGGATCAAGAAGCAAGGTATTTACCATTGCTAAAAACACGGTAGAAAAAGGTTTGCAATATGCATACCGTGACCGTAAAAATAAGAAAAGAGAATTCAGGGCTTTATGGATCCAGCGTATTAATGCAGGTGCCCGTCAGCATGGATTATCATACTCTGCTTTAATGGGTAAATTAACCGCTAAAGGAAATCAGTTAAACCGTAAGGTGCTTGCTGATCTGGCAATGAATCACCCTGATGCATTTAAAGCCGTAGTAGATTCAGTAAAATAGACTTTAATCATACAATATAAAAAAGGAAAGGAGCCATGTGCTCCTTTTTTTTGCTCTTGTATTTTTTAAGTATATTAATATAAAAGAGGGATCAAACAGAAATAAATAAGAGATTTGAATCTGTTGTTACAGATCCTGAGGCTCTTTTTTAGGATAAATCCGAAAATATGCCAGGCATAGAAAACATAAGGAAAACTTAATACTATAGATTTATCCTTTATCTTAATTTCATAAACACATATTATGGACTTTGGTCGTTTAGCTGATCACGAATTTCCATTGGTAGATTTTACTTTACCTCCGGATTCAGGTTTGACAGCAAAAATTCTAAAAACAAATGAGAAGCCTGATAAACCGGATCTGTATATAGGTTGTGCAAAGTGGGGTAGAAAAGAATGGGTAGGAATGATCTATCCTCTTAAAACAAAGGAAGCAGACTTTTTAACTCAGTATGTTAAGCATTTTAATAGTATAGAATTGAATGCGCTCTTTTATGGTATGCCCAAAAAGGAACAACTGAATAACTGGAGGGAAAGGGCAGAGGCATACCGTTCAGATTTTAAATTTTTCCCCAAGTTCTCACAAAGTATAAGCCACCTTAAAAGATTAAAAAGTGCAGAAGAGTTAACTACGCAGTATCTGACAGGTATATCAGCATTAGGAAACACACTCGGTCCTGCGTTTCTGCAATTGAGTGATAATTTTGGTCCTAAAAACTTCGATATTCTTCAAAACTATCTTGAAGAGCTTCCTAAAGACTACGATGTTTTTGTGGAATTACGGCATAAAGACTGGTTCTCAGATATAAATGCCAGAAATGAGCTTTTTGAAATGATGCATTCTTTGGGAAAGGGAAGCATTATAACAGATGCAAGTGGCCGAAGAGATTGTGTACATATGGAATTAACAAGTTCTGCAGCATTTATTCGCTTTGTTGGCAATGGTTTACATCCAACGGATTTTAGTCGTATAGATGCCTGGGCTGAACGTTTGGCTGACTGGAAGGATATGGGCCTGAAAAAGATCTATTTCTTTCTTCATCAACACGATGAAAAGGATACTCCGATACTTGCAGATTATACCATTAAAAAGTTTAATGAAAAGCTTGGAACAAATCTTCCGGGTCCGGAATTTATAAATTCCGGCAAAGGCTTGTTCTGAATTTGTGAAAAGGGATTATTTATTATTGGATGAAAAACCAATGAGCTCTATGAGAACTGAATATAGGTTACTGCAGTAAAAAAAAACCTCATTGTTCATTTGAACAACGAGGTTTTCTATTTCTTGTTCTGAATTGATTATTTCTCTTCCAGAACTTTAGTTACTAAAGATGCTGCTTCTTTAAGAAGAATTGCTGAATAAACCTTTAGTCCTGACTCATCGATCAGTTTTTTGGCTTCAATGGCATTGGTACCCTGTAAACGAACAATGATTGGCACCGGAATATTACCAATTTCCTTATAGGCATCAATAACTCCCTGTGCAACACGATCGCAACGAACAATACCACCAAAGATATTGATCAGAATTGCTTTTACATTCGGATCAGAGAGGATGATGTTGAAACCTGCTTTTACAGTTTCTGCATTTGCGGTTCCACCCACGTCAAGGAAATTTGCCGGCTCACCACCTGCAAGTTTGATAATATCCATCGTAGCCATAGCTAATCCTGCACCATTAACCATGCAACCCACGTTTCCGTCAAGTTTCACATAGTTCAGGTTAGATTTGCTTGCTTCAACTTCTGTAGGATCTTCTTCTGTGGTGTCACGCATTGCAGCATAATCAGGATGGCGGAACAGGCCGTTATCATCCAGATTAACTTTGGCGTCAACTGCCAGTATCTTATTGTCTGAGGTTTTTAAAACCGGGTTAATCTCAAACATAGAAGAATCTGTACCTTCATAAGCTTTATAAAGAGCTGCTATGAATTTGGTCATATCTTTGAAAGCGTCACCGCTTAATCCCAGATTAAAAGCAATCTTTCTGGTTTGGAAACCTTGCAGACCTACTTTAGGATCAATTTCTTCTTTAAAGATCAGGTGTGGAGTATGTTCAGCAACTTCTTCGATGTCCATACCACCTTCAGTAGAATACATGATGATATTACGTCCTTTTGAACGATCGAGAAGAACACTGACATAAAACTCTTTAGTTTCGCTTTCGCCCGGATAATAAACATCCTGAGCTACGAGAACTTTACTTACTTTTTTACCTTCAGGTCCGGTTTGTGGCGTTATCAATTGCATTCCAATAATTTGTTCTGCCTTTTCTTTAACCTCATCCAGATTTTTTGCCAGTTTTACACCTCCGCCTTTACCGCGTCCGCCTGCATGGATCTGGGCTTTGATAACTACCCAGTCTGAATTGTAATCTGTCTTAAGCTTTTTTGCTGCTTCAATTGCCTGTTCAGGAGTATCGGCAACTATGCCTTCCTGAACTCTTACCCCGAAGCTTTTTAATATTGCTTTTCCCTGATATTCGTGAATGTTCATTTACTTATTATTTGTGGTAAAACTACCTTTTTTTTGCAAACCTGAAAAGAGGAAATATGGTTTTTTTAAAATTAACGCTGATTTTACTCATGTCCAATAATACTATGATAAACAATTTGCATTTTTGTAGCTTCACAATGTCCAATTAAATGCTTCAGGCCAGGGGAATTCATAAATCATACGGTAATTTGCACATACTCAAAGGAGTTGATCTGAAGATTGATAAGGGCGAAATCATTACTATTGTGGGTGCCTCAGGTGCCGGAAAAAGTACTCTTCTTCATATTATCGGTACACTCGATAATCCCGATCAGGGCTCTGTAATACTGAATAATATTGAGGTAAATAAGCTTTCTTCTAAAAGATTAAGTGCCTTCAGGAATGAACATATCGGATTTATTTTTCAATTTCATCATCTGCTGCCGGAGTTTACTGCTCTCGAGAATATATGTATTCCCGCATTTATAGCTAAGCGAAGTAAAAAGGAGGCAGAGCGCAGAGCTTTCGAATTGCTTGAACTTTTGGGTCTGACAGAACGTGCAGAACATAAGCCCGGCGAATTATCAGGTGGCGAGCAACAGAGAGTTGCAGTTGCAAGAGCAATGATCAATTACCCATCAATCATTATGGCTGATGAGCCTTCCGGTAATCTTGATTCCGCCAATGCTGAGAGTCTGCATCGTTTGTTTGTAGAGCTTCGTAACAATATGGGACAAACATTTGTTATAGTTACCCATAATGAAAGCCTGGCAAATATGGCCGATCGTAAGGTTTTAATGAAAGACGGACAGATTATAAACTATTAAAAATGGCTATCTTAATTACAGCTGCAGCAGACTCTGCAGCACACAGATTGGCAAGAACACTCGGTTCATCTGAAGTTATATTCGCAGATCAGCAGACTCTCCCTGTTTTTTCGGATAAAAAATTTATACAAATTCCACATCCTGAATCAGTTGCATTTGCCCATGAAATATTGAAAGTTTGTCTTGATTATGGAGTGACCAAAATTTATCCCATGAAAAAGGAGGAGCTTCACGAATTGTCAAAGGCCCGTCAATTGTTTGAAGAATACGGTATTAATGTATCGGTTCATCCTCAGGAATAAATAAATTGGATATTAAATTTACTTTCTCTAATAATCAACCGTATTTGTTTGTAAAGTGGAATAATCTTTGCAGTAGTATTAACATAGCAATACAATATCTGACAATCAGGCTAAATCCTGTTGGCATAAAGAACATCCGGTAAAAATAAAACTTGTTTGATGTCCGAATTTTTTAAATACTCCGATATAGATCCCAATAAAAAAGCCTTTGTGTTTGAATTGGATGATGTTTTATTTCCTGAAAAGGATTATCTCCTTCAGGTTTATTATTTGTTTTCAAATTTTATTGAGTTTAACGAGGGATTTCCCCCGGCCGCAGATATGACAGAGTTTATGAAGAACGCATATACTCATCATGGCGACAGCAAAATATTTGATCGCGTAAAGCAGGCTTTCGGAATTGATGAAAAATATCGTGAAAATCTTGAAAGACTTTATCATTCTGCAGTACTCCCTTTAAAATTGTTATTGTATGATGATGTTTTAAAGTTTTTACAGGATATCATCGTTGACAGAAAACAGATCTTTATTATAACCAATGGTAAGCCCGAAGTACAGATCAATAAGATCAGACAGACTGAGTGGAATGGACTTGAACCTTACCTCAAGGTTTATTATGCCCGGGAACTCAATCTTAAACCTGATCCGGATGCCTTATCGTATATTATGAAAGAACACAATTTTCACAGAAATGAAATCCTGATTGTGGGAGCTAATAATACAGATAGTGAATTTGCTGCTTCCTGCGGTGTAGATTTTTTACACGTAAGTGAAATTTGTTAAATTATATTTAGATAAAGACAACTATATGTTCAATAAATTAAAATCGGGAAACTTAGTTCTGCTCTTTTTTACATTACTTTTATTTGGAGTTTCCTGTAAAAAAGAACCTAAACTGAGCCGTACCACACCGGTTGTTACCCCTCCGGTTGCAATAGGTAGCAGGGAAGAACTGACTAAGGATTCTATTTATTTATATTCAAAAGAAACTTACTACTGGAATGATCAGATGCCTGCTTATGAAACATTCAAGCCCAGGAGTTATGCCACTAATCAGGCATTACTTGATGCGATCAGGGCTCTTCCGGGTACGGGGAAACCATTCTGGACTACACCTACAGATCCTGTACCCAAAGAGAAATATTCTTTTCTGGACGATGGTTCACTTTCTATTGAACTGGGAGGGGTAAGTGGTGATTTCGGTTTTTCAGTTTTTTACAATACTTCGGATGATCTCCGGATCAAATATGTTTCTCCCGGATCACCCGCTGCTTCTGCAGGTTTAAAAAGAGGCTATAAGATTATAAAATTAAATAACCGGACAGATCTGAACAGTACTGTTGATGCTAATCTTAGTTTTGTTAGTAATGCAGTTTTTGGAAGCGGGTCTTCTGTTTCATTAACGGTTGTGAAACCTGACGCTACTGAGCAGTTGCTTACCATATCAAGAGGAACTTATTCAAATAACCCGATTTTTTTGTCTAAAATTTTTGAGCGTGGAGGGAAGAAGATAGGTTATATAGTTTATAATAGCTTCACCACGAATTCTAAAGATGCATTAACCACAGCTATTGCTGATCTGTACAGTAAAGGGGCTACTGAGCTTATTGTGGATTTAAGGTATAATGGCGGAGGCTCTGTTTCGACTGCAGATGTACTGACTAATCTGATCTCTCCAATCAGTATAGTACCTAATCAGCAGGTAATGTACACTACTTTCTGGACCAAAACCATGCAGGATGGCAATGCAAAAATACTCGCTAATCAGCCATTGCTGGATGCCAATGGTAAACTTAATCCATTTACAGGTGGTGTAAACGGAAAGTATGCTACTTATGCAGATATTGATTACAGACCAACTCTGAACGCTGGTAATGTTGAACTTTTTGAAAAGAAAGGTAATGCAGATTTTAAAAAAATATATTTTCTGGTCTTAAAAGG
>JBAZHY010000068.1:0-8014 GCA_041652175.1 Pedobacter sp. | reverse complement strand
CTCTGAATTGATCCGGAATATTAGTATTGTATCCGGCAAAATTATGCGAAGTCTTACTCCATAATGCTTTCTGCATTGGAACCATGACAATATGTGCAGCTCCGGTTAAAGTATCCGCCCATGCTTCCCTGACATGTGCAGTTTCATTTGCCTGTCCGAAGTTGTAATAAGATATATTTTTTCTTTCCAGAGCTTCCCAGAGACCGCCTATCTCAGCATAATCCTCAGGGTCCATACTTCCTGTAGATCCGGGGAATCTTCTTCCGGGCGCAGATGAAAATAGTTTTGCTGTCTTGCTTACGCTGGAATTGCTTTCTACCCATTCGTTCGGAATGACCCCCAGCATCCAATGATGACCATGGATGGATGCATCACTATCGCAATAAAAGTTATCACTTACCGCAAACTGACTCGCAATTTTAATATGATTGGGACTGATGTTGACGCGTTTGGTATTGATACTGTCAAGCTTAACCAGAACATTATTTCCGTATCTGGCCAGACTGGTATCTCCTCTCACGTTTTTAACCTGACTTAAAACCTCATCAAATGTTCTGTTTTCTTTGGTGATATATACAATATGCTTGATAGGTGAATCGGAATTTCCGGGTGTTACAGGTAATACTCCGGCGTTTGTATTTTTTACTTTGATGTAGGTGTTGCCGATTACCTCTCTGGTATAAGCATCCAGTTCTTTTTCGTTCGGATTCTTTACTTTTTGAAAGGTGCCTAACTGAATGTCTCCAATGTAAGTCCCCTGAGGTGGTTTTATAAAATTCTTCCCTCCGTTGGGACCGGCACCATAACCTCTGCAGGAAATAATATAGAGATCTGATTCATCAGCAGAAAGTTCTACCCTCGTAGGACCCCAGCCGGTTGGAATCAGACCTTTGGTTTGTCCGGACTGCGTATCGATTACAGCAACGGCATTGAAACCCAACAATGAAACATAAAGCGTTTTCTGATCTTTACTCAAAGTTAATCCAAAAGGGAGCAGTCCCCGATACTTATCAAGCTCCGGATCAACCTTTATTGCTATATGTTTTATTATTTCGCCTTTTTTATAATCGATCACTGAGATATTATCATTGGTGGCATTACTCACATAAGCATATTTACTTCCTATTGCAACAGAATTTGGACTTGAACCGCCCACAACCTCTGCCTCCTCAACCCATTCTCCTAATAAATAACCGGTTTTAAGTTTTTTAATCGTTTTGTTCCTGGTCAGATCGATAACAAATACACTCATTGCCTCTTCCGAATTCGGATCTCCCAGGCCCGGAATTTTCTTTCCGTCAATGACAGTTCCTTCCTTCGATTCTTTTGTATTATTAGGGTAGGGATGCCAGTTAATCATTTGCTGATTTATATTTTCCGGTGTTGTCCCTTCAATCAAAGGATAGGAATACATACCAACATTTGCTACCAAAGCAGTTTTAAAATCCGGAGAAAGAGCTAATCCAAAGGGCTGTCTTCCGGTTGGAACAGATGCAGTAATTGCTTTGTCTTTTAAACTAATCCTGACTAATCTAAAATTGCCTCTGTCTAAAACTAATAATTCATCCTTTGACGGATTATAAATCAGATCGCTGGTAAAGCTGTCTTCATAAGAGATATTCTCAAATTTCCCATTCAAACTAATTTTATCAAGGACTTTGAAATTTTTATAATCATAAACTATTACAGTTCCTTCATCGCCACCGCTCAGATATACAATATTAGATACCGGATGAAAGGCCAGTCCCAAAAATGAACCCTTTTTTAGAGGAGCTTCATGCTTTTTTTCATAATCGGGAATACGTGTTGCAAGCATATTGGATAATGAAATAACACTGATAACCCCATTATGCAAAGCGATTGCTGTTTCCCCGTCGGGAGAAATTCTAAGGCCAAAAGGGTCATGGGTAATTTGAATAGTCTGGCCTGCCGGACTAACATACCTTCCGCTGGGTAATACTGTTTTTCCGTCAGGGTTAATTGATGCATATTCTTTAAAGCCCGGAACTGAAAGGTAATGATCTGTCTTTTCCTGAGATTTTAATCCGGGTATGCTACTGAAATAAAACAGTAGGATAAATAAGATACTAAAATGACTCGTTTTCATCTTTTAAATTTTAAGCATAGGTAGTAAACAAAATCAAAGTGGATATTTCCAGCCTATTAAGTAATTATGAATATTTCCGGCTTTTAACTCCCGCTGATTTCGCATATAAACTCCTCATCATAAAAACTTTAAGGTTTCATTAAGAAAAGGTTTATAAATAGAGGTTAAATAAATTTCAGAGTTATTTTAATCATGAAAAGAAAATGATTAGTTAATCGAAAGGTTATGCAGGCGTATAAACTTTGCTGTAAATAATCCAAACTAATTACATGATGAAAATGAAACAGAACTCAATGGTTTTTTTAAAGAAATTCATTCTTCTGGCTCTAATTTTAGCTTTTTGTGCACATTCTGATGTTTTTGCACAAAATCAGATAAAAGGAGTTGTCAGAGATTCTAATAAGCAGGGTTTGCCTGGAGTAAGTGTAAAAATTAAAGGAACCACCACCGGTGTCGTTACCGATATGGAAGGGTCCTTTACAATTAAATCTGAGGTAAAACAAGGAACATTGGTTCTTTCTTACATCGGATTTTTAACTCAGGAAATTTCTATTGATGGAAGATCAGAATATGAAATTACCCTGAAGGAAGATGCTACCGCCCTGAATGAAGTGGTGGTAACCGCATTGGGTATTAAAAAAGATATCCGGCGTTTAGGTGTTGCCATTCAAACGGTTGATGGAGCTGCTTTAGTTAAGGCCAGAGAGCCTAATGCAGTTAATGCTTTGGTTGGTAAGGTAGCAGGCTTAACCATCGGTACACAGCCTGAATTACTGAGAAGACCTAATATTTCACTGAGAGGTAACAGAGATGTGTTATTCGTTGTGGATGGAGTGCCAATTAACTCTGATACCTGGAACGTAAGTGCTGATGATATTGAAAGTTATTCTGTATTAAAAGGAGCTTCGGCGGTTGCACTTTATGGTTCCAGAGGAAAGAATGGAGCAATTTTAGTTACAACCAAGCGTGGTTCAAAAGATAAGCGTGGATTCCAGGTAGACTTCAATTCATCAAATATGATGGATAATGGATTCTATGCAATTCCTGTCACTCAGGATGAGTATGGTCCGGGTGACCACGGAAAATATGCCTTTGGTGATGGTCGCGGTGGCGGTTTAAATGATGGTGATTATGATGGTGGCTGGGGGCCAAAGTTTGAAGGACAGTTAATTCCTCAATACGATTCTCCTGTAGATCCCGTAACCGGCGTAAGACAGGGAACACCATGGGTTGCCAGAGGTAAAGACAATCTTAAAAGATTTTTAGATCCGGGAATCCTTTCAACAAATAATATCTCTATTGCTTCCAGCGGGGAGAAATATAACCTGCGATTTTCAGGCTCACATATTTATCAAAAAGGTATTGTACCTAATACCAAGCTGAATATGACAAATTTTAATATTACATCTGATTACCAATTTTCGGATAAATTAAAATTTGAAAGCAGTTTACAATACAATCGTCAGTATACCCCAAATATTCCTGATATCAATTATGGCCCGAACTCTATTATTTATAATATGACTTTATGGGCAGGGGCTGACTGGAATGTTGATGATATGAGAAATTACTGGCAGGAAGGTAAGGAGGGTATTCAGCAGATCTATGCAGAATATCAACGCTATAATAACCCTTACTTTATGAGTTATGAATGGTTAAGAGGACATAATAAATCAGATGTGATTGGTCAGGCCTCCATGACTTATAAGTTTACTCCATTTTTAGATCTGTTATTGCGTACCCAGGTAACTACATGGGATTTAATGAGAAATGAGAAAATGCCTTATAGTGCAGGATCTTATGGCAGGGAAGAAAAAAGAGGAGATTACAGAGAGGACAGGCGTAGTTTATTTGAGAATAATACAGATCTTCTGGTTCGTTTTGATAAAGATCTGGTTAAAGATCTGAATGCAAAAATCTGGACCGGAGCCAATATCAGGACATTTAATTATAATTCCCAGTTTGGAACTACTGATTATCTGAATGTGCCGGGTTTATACAATTTTGCCAACTCAGCTAATCCTGTAAAACTCTATAATTTTAACTCAAATATGAGAGTGGTATCTGCCTATTACTCAGCAGATTTTACCTATAAAGACTGGTTAACTGTTTCTACTACAGGTAGGGTTGACAAATTATCGACCTTACCTCAGGGAAATAATACATTCTTCTATCCTTCGGTGGCTTTATCTACCGTGGTTTCTGACTATGTTAAATTACCTTCTTTTATTTCATTCTTTAAGTTAAGAGGATCTTTTGCAAATGTGAAAGATGGATTAACCCAGTCAACAATCGGAACTACCCCTGCAGATAGTTATCCTTTAGGTTATGGTGATCAGTATTACTCACCATATGATGGCCCTACCTATCAGAACTCTGCTTATTACAGTACTCCGTTTACTTATAATAATCAGCCTTCAGCAAGGTATACGAATGTTTTAAATAATCCGGAACTACAGCCAAGCAGTACCTCGCAGTTTGAATTTGGTGGTGATTTAAGAGTTTTGAAGAACAGGATCGGATTAGATTTCAGTTATTTTAAATCTGATGATGGTCCCCGTATTTTCAATCTTCCTGTTTCAACAACAACCGGCTATTCCTCTGCATTGGTTAACGGAATTAAAACTCAAAAGAATGGTTTTGAAATTGCATTAAATGCCTCTCCGTTTAAAAATCCAAATGGTTTATCATGGGATGTAATTGCTAACTATTCTACCTTTAAAGAAACCCTGAGCGAAATTTATCCGGGTGTAAACAGTTTAAATACCTTCTTTAAGGTGGGTGATCGTATGGATAAATTTTACGGCAGGGCATTTGTAAGAACCCCTGACGGAGAAATTATCAACGATGCTTCAGGCCGTCCTATTTATAATCCTGTGAGCCAGTTTTTAGGATATATCAATCCGGATTTTGTGTTAGGGATAAACAACAGATTTTCTTATAAAAATGTCTCAATGAGCTTTCAGTTTGACGGAAGATTCGGAGGTGTAATCTCCAATTATATTCAGAGACAAACTTACAGGGGTGGCCGTCATATCAATACTGTAACAGGTGAAATGGGTGCAGCCAGATATCAGGATTATCTTGGTGTAAAAGCATGGGTTGGAGAAGGAGTTCAGGTGGCTAACGGTGCAGCTATTAAATATGATGCTGATGGCAGGGTAACCAATTTCCCTGAGCTGACTTATAAGAAAAATGATACCAAACAGTTTGTTCAGGATTATGTAAGCCGTTATTATAATTCAGATGAAGGCAACCTGATGGACAGAACGTTTGGAATGCTTCGGGAAGTGGTTGTTGGGTATAACTTCCCTGCAAAATGGTTCAATAATAAAGTTCAGGCTTTTAGCGTATCACTGGTTGGAAGAAACCTTCTGTATTTCGCTGAGAACAAAGACATCGATCTGAACCAATATATCGGTGATGGAGGATCAAGTTTACAAACACCATCTACAAGAAGATATGGTGTAAACCTTAACATCACATTCTAATTTTTAAAAAAATATATCATGAAAAGTTTAAAATATAGCTTAATCCTAATGCTAATGATCACCTTCATGGGTTGTGAAAAATCTTTTGAAGAATTAGAAGTGGATTCTAACCGACCGGTAAGCGTTCCTGCTTCCCTGGTACTCCAGTCGGTTCAATATGACATGTACAATAATACGGGGCGCGCCTTTAGCGGAGAAATGCGCTGGAATCAGTTTTATTGCTCCAATTACAATTATTATGCAACAAACGAATATCAGTGGTCTGAAATGCCAAATCATTTCTTTACCCTGAAGAACGTAGTTAAAATGGAAGAAGAGGCGAGAAAAGCAGGATTGGATGCAGTAAATGCTTACTCGGCCGTTGCTAAATTTTATAAAGCTTTCTTTTACGATCAGATGTCTAAGCGTGTTGGAGATCTCCCTCTGACTGAAGGTTTACAGGGCATCAGTGTTCTTAGCCCTAAATATGATACCCAGAAACAGGTTTATATTCAGATTTTGAAATGGCTTGAAGAATCTAATGCAGATTTAAGTACGCTGATCACAAAGGGTAATCAGACTCTTACAGGGGATATTTATTTTGGTGGTGATTTAAGAAAGTGGCAAAAAGCAGTGAATGCTTTTCATCTGCGAATTCTTGTTCAGTTAAGCAAAAAGGAAGCTGATACAGATTTAGGTATTAAGTCGAAGTTTGCTGCAATAATTTCAAATCCAACAAAGTATCCATTGATTTCGAATCTGGGAGAAAGCCTTCAGTTTATCTCAAATCAGTATAATAAGTATCCATCTAACCCTGATAATTTTGGGTTTGATGCAACCAGACAAAATATGTCAAGGGCTTATATCGAAAGATTGACAGAACGCAACGACCCTCGTGTAATGGTAACCTGTGAACCGGCTGGATCTCAGCTTAAAGCCGGAAAACTACCTTCAGATTTTTCAAGCTATGTTGGGGCAAGTTCAGGGGAAGATCTCGCAGATATGGCTTCTAAAGCAGGAACCTCTAATGGTGCTGATTTCGCACCGGGACAGTATTCATTCCAAAACAGAAAAAGATATTACTCAAATGTTGTAGGAGAACCTACTTTCTTAGTTGGTTATCCTGAATTGTGTTTCAATATTGCTGAGGGTTTGCACAGAAATTGGGCAAGCGGGAATGCCGCACAATGGTATGAGAATGGAGTAAAGTCATCAATGGATTTTTATGGCATTAAGAATGGCTCAAATACGATGACCTATTCAAGAAACGGCAGTAAAGAAACAGCAGATGCAAGAACGTTTAATATTGAATTTAATCTTAGTGATTATTTAGCTCAGGCAAATGTTCGATATGAAGCCGGAAATGCAGGCCTGGAGAAAATTATAACTCAGAAATACCTTGCATTCTTTATGAATTCGGGTATGGAAGCTTACTTTAACTGGAGAAGAACCGGATATCCTGTATTTTATACCGGTGTGGGCACAGGAAACTCTGGCAGAATTGCATTGAGATGGATATATCCATTTTCTGAACGTACCACTAACACTACAAACTATCAAGCTGCAATAGATGCTCAATTCAGCGGCAGGGATGATATTAATGATCTGATCTGGCTGTTGAAATAATTAGTCTTGTTAAGACAAAAAAGACGGAGTATCATATTCCGTCTTTTTTGTTTATACACCCCTAATAATGACTTAATATGCCTTTTGTTTCTTCGCTATATAAACAGGTTTATTCTGGGTTCTGTCTTAAGTAATACACCTGATTAATTAAAATTCTCATTGGTCTTACAGATCAATTAATACTAATTGGTAAGCATATCTCTGAATGAATAAATCTACCTATGCAAGATTTGAGGGTTCCGGAAGTAAATTGAAACTGATACAGGATGAATTGCCTGAATTAGCGGAGGGCGAGATTTTAGTAAAAAATACTTTTACAACACTTTGCAGAAGCGATCTGCATACCTATCAGGGAATCAGGAAAGAAAAGTCCCCCACAATTCTGGGGCATGAAATAACCGGATATATTGTAGCCTTTGGACCCGATAGCCCCAAGTTCGATAACAGGGGTGAAAGGCTGAAACCGGGCGATAGGATTACATGGGCAATCTATGCCAGCAATCCTGATGATCCAAATTCAAAAAAGGGCTACCCTCAAAAGGCAAAAAATATTTTTAAATACGGCCATGAACAGATAACAGCTGAAAATAATTTTCACGGCGGCTTATCTCAGTTTACCATAATCAGAAAGCATACCCCCATTGTAATCTTAAAAGAGATAGTTTCAGATCAGGTTGCAGCATTAATTAATTGCTCGGTTGCAACCATGGCTGCAGCAGCCCGTCTGGCCGGAGATTTAAGGGATAAGCATGTCTTAATCTGCGGTGCAGGAATGTTAGGGATAGTTGGCAGTGCCATAGTATCTGCCTCT
>JBAZHY010000067.1:0-8020 GCA_041652175.1 Pedobacter sp. | reverse complement strand
CAAGGATATATGCCTTAAAATTATTGATCTGCAACTTTTCACGTTTCAGCCAGAGATTCAAAAAAATATCATGAACAATTTCCGAACAAACATCCCGGTCGGGACATACTGAAAATACAACGGTATACAGCTTTTCCCAGTACCTGTCAAAAAGTTTATTGAAGGAATCTGAATCTCCATCCTTCATCAATATCAGTAAATTTTCATCAGATAATAACATTGGATGCCTTGCTATTGTCGGTTAGTGACTTCTAAATTACTATTAATAAATAAAAAAAAGAATCATTCTGGTCAATTAATAACTATCCTCTATAGTACCCTTCAAAGCACTGCCTCTTAAAAATAAAAATCCAGACTCTTAAAAAAACCTAATGTTTTTATGTGTGTGCATTTAAAAAATTGACTCTATAGTTTAAAGGATTATGATGACAAGAGAAGAATATCAGGAACTTTACGAGAAATACCTTGAAGGTAAATGCACTCATGATGAACAGCAAAAGCTTGAGAACTATCGGGATCGTCTTAATATAGATGCCAATACCTGGCAGCATCATTTAATGGGCGATCCGGATCTGATTAAACAATCTATCCGCGAAAAATTAGGGAATAGCATTTACATCCATTCAAGAAAAAAATCCCGGATAATTTCCTATTCTATTGCAGCGAGTCTGATTTTTCTCTTATCTGCCGGCCTGTTTTATTATAAAAGAACGGTAAAGCCGGTACTTGTTAAAACAGAAAATCCACGTTTTAAAAACGATGTACTTCCGGGGAACAATAAAGCCCTTCTTACTCTTGATGACGGCTCAGTAATTAATCTGGATGATGCAAAAAACGGGGTATTGACAAGTGAAAATGATATCGATATTAAAAAAACCGGTGATGGGAAACTGGAATATACTACTACCACAAATCAGGCAGCCGCAATAAGATATAATACCCTGCGAACCCCTATGGGTGGCGAATTTCAGATCGTATTACCCGATGGAACCAGAGTCTGGCTGAACTCAGGAACAAGTCTCCGTTTTCCAACAGCTTTTGTTGGATCAGAACGTGTGGTAGAACTTAATGGCGAGGCATATTTTGCAGTATCGAAAAACAAAAAAATGCCATTTTATGTTCGCACAATGAATGGTATGGATATTAAAGTTCTGGGGACTGAATTTAACGTGATGGCTTATGACAATGAAAAAGTTATTAATACAACATTGATAGAAGGCTCAGTGGAAGTACAAAAAGATTCAAAAATGCAAATGCTTAAGCCGGGAGAAGAAGCCGTTCTAAATAAAACGAGTGGCAATATTAAAGTTGGAGAAGCCGATACAGAACAGGCAACTGCCTGGAAAGACGGACAATTCATTTTTGCAAACGAAAATATCGAAAGTATTATGAGAAAGGTTTCCCGATGGTATAATGTCGATGTAGAATATAAGGGAAATCTAAGTAATAAAGATTTTGTAGGAACTATTTCAAGGAAGAAGAATATTTCAGAATTATTAAAAATGCTTGAGTTGACCGGAGCGGTTCATTTCAGTATCGAAGGAAGGAGGATTACAGTTATGCCGTGATAATCAATTTTAATTAACGGCAAAAAACCGGAGGCGCTGCGAACGCCACCGGCAAATATCTGGCGTTAAAAAAATCAATCGTGTGAACTATAATTTATTTAAACCAAACTTACAAATGTATGAAACTTTACATGCTAATTAAGTGCAAGGAACCTTGCATACCATTAAAATTTATACGAGTTATGAAACTCATCATTATTCTTTGCCTTAGTACATTAATGCAGGTAAGTGCTGCCGGATACGCACAGAAAATTAGTATTTCTGTTAAAAATGTACCTATGGAAAAGGCAATAAGGGAAATTAAAAAACAGGTAAACTACAATTTTCTGTACAATACCCAAATGCTTCAATCGGCTAAACCGGTAAACCTTAATGTAAGCAATTCTTCTCTTGAAGAGGTTTTGAGATTATGTTTTACAAACCAGCCCCTGACCTATTCTATTGTTGATGAAACTATTATTATCTCAAGAAAAAAGGCCATTCCAACAGAGAGTCTGCAGATTATTGAGGAAGTAGCACCTCCACAGGAAATCAGAGGAACAGTCACTGATTCGAAGGGAGTCGCGCTGCCCGGGGTAAGTATAAAACTGAAAAAGTCAACCATTGGTACTACCACTGATATCAATGGCAATTTTACCTTAAGTATTCCCGATGCAGGCACTCTCGTATTCAGTTATATTGGATTTGTAACCGTTGAGCTGCCTTCAAGACCATCAATGAAAATTGTATTGCAGGAAGATCAGCAGGCACTTGGTGAAATTGTGGTTGTTGGATACGGAACTCAAAATAAAAAAGACGTTTCGAGTGCAATCGGATCACTTTCTGTTGCTAATAAAAAATTAGCAGATCTGCCTGTTACCAGTCCTGAACAGGTATTACAAGGTCGTGTAGGCGGTGTAAATATTACACAGGATACAGGAACACCAGGCGGCCGTTCCACTGTCAGGATTAGAGGTGCAAGTTCTATTACAGGGGGTAATGATCCTCTTTATGTTGTGGATGGTATTCCTGTAAATACAGGAAACTACAATGGTGCTGCCGGTGGTTCTGTACCACAGAATCCACTCTCCAATATCAGTCCAAATGACATTGAATCCATTGATATCTTAAAAGATGCATCCGCTGCAGCGATCTATGGGTCAAGGGCATCAAACGGTGTAATCGTAATTACTACAAAGAGAGGAAAACAAGATCAGACAAAGATCAATTATAACTCCTACTTCGGCTTTCAGGAAGTTGCAAAAAAAATTCCACTTTTAGGTGGTCCTGAATGGGGAGAACTGGTTAATGAAGCAAACGTAAATGTTGGAAATACCCCTCCAATTGCGAATCCAAGTGCTTTACCTACTACCGACTGGCAGGATGAGATTTTCAGAAGGGCTCCGATATCAAATAATGAGCTCTCGCTCTCAGGTGGAACTCAAAAAACCCAGTACTTTTTATCAGGAAGTTACCTGAATCAAACCGGTGTGGTTATCGGTAGCGGATTCAGCAGAGGAAACTTCAGATTTAATTTTGACCAGAAGATTAATGACAGGTTGAAGGCCGGTATCAATATGAGTATGAACCGTTCAAAAACAGAAAGGGTAAGTGCAGGTGACCGCGATGGAATTGTTGCCGTTGCAATTGTAAAATCCCCTGCCGTACCCGCAAGAAATGCAGATGGGTCCTTAAATCCGAATGATCCGTATATCAGTAATATCGATAACCCATTAATTATTGCAGATCAGGTAAGAAATGATGCATTCAGCAACAGAGCACTGGGTAATGCATTCGTAGAATTCAAAATCCTTGAAGGTTTGAATTTAAGAAGCAGCATTGGCCTTGATTATTTAAGTCTGGAGGAAGTTTATTTCGTACCACCTAATAAATTAACAGTATTAGGTAGAACAACCAATGGTTCAGGTACAAACAGTATGACTCAGGATTTAGGCTGGATCAACGAAAATACACTGAACTATAATAAAACCTTTAAGGAAAATCACAGATTCAATGTACTTTTAGGATATTCCAACCAGGAATCCAAATTTAGCAGAACTGTTGCGTCTGCAACGAACTTTGCTCTTGAAGCAATTCAGACTTTAGGCTCTGCATCCATTAAGAATTCTAATTCTACAGGTAGCAGCTGGGGACTTACCTCCTACTTCAGCAGATTAAATTATTCTTATAAAGATAGATTTAATCTGGCAGCAAGCTACCGTATTGACGGATCATCCAGATTCGCTGAGAACAACAAATATGGCAGCTTCCCTTCTGTTTCTGCTGCTTACCGGTTTGGACAGGAAGGTTTCCTGAAAGATATTTCATGGGTTGAAGATGTAAAATTAAGAGCCAGCTGGGGACAAACAGGTAACCAGGAGATTGGTAATTTTACTTCAAGAGGATTATTTGCCGGTGGTTTCAATTATATCGGCATGAGTGGTCTTTCACAAACCCAATTAGCCAATCCTGATCTGTCATGGGAAAGCACTGAACAAACTAATCTTGGTTTAGACCTGAGTTTCTTTAAAGGCAGAATCAATTTTAGCACTGATGTTTACAAGAAAAATACAACAGGTTTATTACTTGCCGTTTCCTTACCAAGGTCTTCAGGATTTACCAGCTCAATCCAGAATGTAGGTAACGTACAAAACAAGGGTATAGAGTTTTCATTAAACACCATAAATATTGATAAAAAAGATTTTAAATGGTCAAGTGATTTCAATATTTCATTTAACAGAAATAAAGTTACCAAGCTTCCTGGCGGAGATATCCCTCTTGGATTTAATGGGTATGCCAGTGTAATTAAAGAAGGCTATCCATTGGGCACATTCTACGGCTGGAAAATTATCAGGGTTAACCCTGCAACAGGTAACTATGATGTAGTTGATGTGAACGGAGATGGAAATGTTCCTTTGGCATCAACAACTCTCGACAATGTGGTATTAGGAAGTGCTCAGCCGAAATTTACGGGAGGATTCACGAATACTGTTTCCTACAAAAATTTCGATGCTTCAGTATTCTTACATTTTGTTTACGGCAACCAGATATTTAATCAGGCTGAGTATTCTTATGGAAGACTTCATACCTGGTTTAACTCTTCAACACTGGCAAGAAACAGATGGAGAAAACCGGGCGACATAACTACATTACACCGTGCAGCCTGGGGCGACCCAACGAGAAACGGGTCGGTATCCAATCGGGTATTGCAAGATGGATCTTTCTTAAGGGTTAAAAACGTAGCCATTGGCTATAATCTTCAAAACAGCGTGCTTAAAAAAGCTGGTGTTCAGAACATTAGAATTTATGCTGCAGGTCAGAATATTTTCACTTGGACTGATTACCGCGGTTATGATCCAGAAGTTAATGCAAATGGAAATGATACCACATTAGGTTTTGATATGAGTTCATATCCACAGGCAAGATCATTCTCTATTGGTTTAAACGCAACCTTTTAATATAAAAGTCATGAAAAAAATATTTTTAATCTTATTTCTATACCTAACGGTTTCATCTTGTGATGTGATCGAACAGGAACCTATAGATTCAGTATCCACACAGGCATTATTCACCAGGGAATCTGATGCAGAAGCAGCAATTATTGGTACTTATCGTCATCTGGCAAACCTTGGTTCCAATTATATATTCTTTGCAGAGTTACCAACCAAAAACACAAAGGGAAATGCATTGAACAGACAGTTTGAGCAATTAAACAATCTGATCATTGTTGCAGATAACTCTCAATTCACCAATCTTTGGGATCAGCAGTTTGTATTGATTAATTCAGCGAATGTTGTGATCAAAAATGTTCCCAAAATTCCGGGAATGGCTGATGCAGCTAAAAACTCTGTCATTGCAGAAGCCCGCTTCCTCAGAGCATTTACCTATTTCAATCTGGTAAAATACTTCGGTGCTGTACCTCTGATCACTGAACCAACTGAAAGCCCTGATGTAGGTGCGCTTCAGGTTTCCAGAACTCCGGTTGCAGAGGTATATACCCAAATTCTTTCAGACCTTGACTTTGCTAAACAGAACCTCCCTGAAACATTCTCAGGATTAGGCAAAACAGCAAGGGCAACTAAGGCTGCAGCTTATGCATTAGGTGCCAGAATTCACCTGACCCGCAAGAATTACGCTCTGGCAATTGCTGATGCAAATCAGGTAGCAAACAGAAAAGGAGAAACTTTAAGTGTGCCTTATGCAAACTTATTCCTTACAAAGAACTCTACCGAATCAATTTTTGAGATCAATTATGATACTCAATTACAAAACAATCTGGCTACTACATTCCTTCCCGGATCTTTCGGGGGCACCAGAACTATTGAAGTGAATAATGATATCTTCAACGCATATGAAGCCGGAGATCTTAGAAAAGATGCTACCTATGGCTTTGCAAATGCTGCGAACTATATGAAAAAATATTCAAGAGGTGGAACTAAAGATGATAACATCATTGTTTTGCGTATCGCAGAAGTGATGCTGACTAAAGCTGAAGCATTGGCAGAAACATCTTACCCAAATGCGGATGCCCTTAAACTATTAAATGAAGTACGAAGAAGAGCCGGTCTTGCTGCAATAAATCCTGCAACCCTGGCTGATTTCAGAACAGCATTATACAAAGAAAGGAGACTGGAACTTTGCTTTGAAGGCCATGAATGGCATGATATCGTAAGGACGGGAAGACTTCAGTCTGTGCTTGGAATCACCGATCCTAATAAATCAATCTGGCCTGTTCCGTCAGTAGAAATTGCAAGAAATCCAAAATTACAGCCTCAAAATCCGGGGTACTAACCAATGAGTTAAACGCGGTGTTCATCAGGAACATCGCGTTTGCTTTCCAATCCCCTATTATCCTAAGAATACGAATTTCTGTGCCAACTGCGGCAAGAAATTACATTAAAAGCCCGACTAAACCGGATCAGGATTTTTTTATTTATCTGTTTTCATTATAAATGGACAGGAATAAGAGTAACAATATAGTTTTGATTGAATGATCAATTCGAAATAATGGTTGGATAATCCTATTTTCATTGTAGAAATTAAAATGATGAATATAGCAAACTTCAAACCCCTGTATATCGCTGCACTTTTACTTTTTAGTCAGTGCAGTATGGCTCAAAACGATAAAGGAAGAATTGATTTCGAAACTTATAATCCTCCTTCATCTTTGCGTGTTCCCGAGCATGTTTTGACCAGGGCAAAATTTCCTTTTATTGACGTACATAATCATCAGGGTAATATGCCTTCTCAAAACCTTAAAATCCTTCTATCAGAGATGGATAAGCTGAATATGAGAACTATGGTCAATCTGAGCGGGCGAAGCGGCGATTTCCTGACCCTGGCTGTAAAAAATGCAAAACAAGCTGATCCAAACCGTTTAATTGTCTTTGCAAACCTTACTTTTTCAGGAATTGGAGAAACCGGCTGGGGACAAAAAGCTGCTAAGCAATTGGAGGAAGATGTTAAGTCTGGTGCGCAGGGCTTAAAAATATTTAAAAATCTTGGCTTTTCTGTTAAAGACAATACCGGAAATTTATTACGGGTAGATGATCCTGCCCTTGATCCGGTTTGGGCAAAATGTGCCCAGTTGAAAATTCCTGTACTTATTCATACCGCCGATCCAAAACAATTCTGGGAGGAAGCAAATGAACAAAATGAGCGCTGGCTTGAACTTTTAACACAGCCGGGAAGAAAACGCAGTAAATCGGATGGCTTTTCCTGGGAAGAACTTATTCAGCAACAACATAATCTGATCAGAAAACATCCGGGAACAAAATTCATTATTGCCCATTTTGGATGGTATGCAAACGATCTGGATCAGCTCGGCAAATTACTGGATACCTATCCGAATATGAATATAGAATTCGGAGCTGTCATAGCCGAACTGGGCAGACAACCGAGAAGAGCAAAGACTTTCTTTGAAAAATATCAGGACAGGATTCTGTTTGGAAAAGATAGTTGGGTACCTTCAGAATACAGCACCTATTTCAGGGTTCTGGAAACAGAAGATGAATATTTCCCCTACCATAAAAAATATCATGCCTACTGGAAAATGTACGGTATTGGTCTGAGCGATGAAGTTCTAAAGAAAATCTATTATAAAAATGCGATCAGACTAATTCCGGGAATAGATAAAACACAGTTTCCGGATTAATAATATAAAATCTATTATCAGTCTTCTTTCTTTTTTAAATTAACCTGAATTGGTTTGTAAACAAAAACTTCGTTAAGCGCATTTTCGATTCATGTTTTGATTTAAAATATCCATAGTTTATAGCTTCAGGGCTATCATCGTCATTAAAAAAAGTAAAGCAGCTATAAATCCCATATTTCCATATGTTTTTCTAAATGGGATATTGGGTTCACGTTAAATTGTTTCCGATTCCAATTCATGATGACTCCCCAGCATCCTCACAAATCCCGGATTGATTTTTATGGATTTACTCTTACAATACTGAATAATGTCATTACCT
>JBAZHY010000066.1:436-8060 GCA_041652175.1 Pedobacter sp. | reverse complement strand
GCAAAACGAAATACAACTAAAACGCCGAGGAGGAAAGTAAATATTCCTGCCGGTCCTCCATTGGCAACCTGATTTAGTTTTTTAAACCGCTATTAACATTTATTAGAATATGGAATCAAGCAGAAGATCGGTCATAGGCCGGATATTTTCAGTAATTGCCGGTGTTGCCGGATTTACATTAATTGCCAGATCACAAACCCCACCCGTCAGCGAAAATTTATTCATGAGTACCGGAGCTTCCCCTGATGTGAAACTATATCCGGGTTCGATCCGATACGGGAATCTGGTCTTTGTTTCGGGAACCGGAGCAGATGCAGAATCGGTGCATGAAATAAAGGCTGATACAGACTTTGTTTTAAAGAAGATGGAAAAGCGACTGATTGCCGCAGGTTCCTCAATGGATAAAGTCCTCAAGGTAACAGTGTTCTTGAGTGATATGGAAGATTTTGAGGGGATGAATTCAGTATACAAGGGTCGCTTTGGTAAAAATCCTCCGGTTCGTTCTACGGTAGCTGTGGCAAAGGGCGGAATCCCCGGAAAATCAATTGTTGAGATTGATTGTATTGGGTATGTCTGATAACTTTTAAAATATTGCCGAAATTACTGTAAGCTCTGTATTTCAGGATATTATATTAATGAAATACACCTAAGCAAATTTTATACTTTGTATTTAGGGTTTAAAGTTTTTATATTGGGTTAATCATAATTAAATGTTAGGTTAATCCATAATTAAACAAAGAGTGAAACAGTCTATTTTGCAGAATGAGCCCGCACTTCTAAAGCTGATAGCTGAAGGTGATGAGTTTGCATTTCGCAAAATATTCAATCATTATAAGGATAAACTGTTTAATTACACTTACCGGATTACAGATAACGAGGGGTTGGCCGAGGAAATCGTAATGGATGCTTTTCTAAAGATCTGGTGTAACCGTGAGGATCTTGTTTACATTAATCGTTTTGACGCTTATTTGTATACAATTATTCGTAACCGGGCTTTCAGTGCAATCAAACGCCGGGCACAGGAAACTTTAATCATTACCAGGCTTAGCAATATTTCTTCAGAGTATCAGGAATGTACTGAAGAAACAGTGGTTTACAATGAATATCAATACATTCTTAAAAGGGCAATCAATAAGTTGCCTCCACAGCAAAAATTAGTTTACAGCATGAGCCGTGAAGAAGGTCTTAAATATGAAGAGATAGCAGACCAGCTTAATCTTTCGAAAAATACGGTTAAAGCTCATCTGAAAAAAGCATTGAATACATTAAGATTAGTTGTTTCTAATTTATTAGTGCTTTTCTTCGTGGCTTCACTCTTCAGGAATTAATTCTCAATTCTTTTTAAAAAATATTTTTTCTGCACTAACCCTTTTATTCTTCCCAAGAGTCTTTAAGTAAAATGAGGATATGAAAACCTTTTTTATTTAAGCTATTGATATGTCAATTCATAGGTTCAGATATCTCTTTCAACAGTTTATTGATAAAACAGCATCACCTGAAGAGGTTCAGGAGTTTCTTTCAATGATGAAAAGAGATGATTATAATGAGGAAATTCAAATTCTTCTGGATGAATTCTGGAATGAGCCGGATTCTGTTACACCTCTGGGTGAAGAAAAGGCAGAAAGGATTTTTAATAAAATTATGGCCTCATCAGATGAGAGAACAAATAGAAGTGTTTTTGACTTTAATCTGAAGCTTTACTGGGCTGCTGCTGTAGTATTTGTTGTTGGTATTTCTATCTTCTTCTATTCCAATAGGGGGCAGATACCTCCTAATTCCCAGACTCAGAAAGAAATTGTTAAGACAAAAATGTATGATAAACCAACCCGACGGCTTATTAGTTTGCCCGATGGAAGTTCAGTAATACTCAATGAAAACAGTCAGATTGAACTTTCAGAGAATTTTAATCAGGGAGGGAAACGCGAAGTATATCTGATGGGAGAAGCTTTTTTTGATATAAACCATGATCCCGAACGCCCTTTTATTGTGCATACAGGAAAACTTGAAACCACCGTTCTTGGAACTTCCTTTAATGTTAAATCAAGTGCAGGGGCAAAAACTGTTACTGTAACAGTTACAAGAGGAAAGGTTAAGGTCGGAAATGAGAATCGAACTTTTAATATACTTATGCCGAATGAACAGGTAGTATTCAAAGAAGCACAAAATAATGTGGTGAAAATGCCGGTGAAAGCGGAGTCATACATCAAATGGACTAATGAAGATATTTATTTTGATGATGTGAGCATTAAAGATGTGGCCAAGCAACTTCAGGAAAGATTCGGAATATCAATCATTTTTTCTAATGAGCAGATTAAAGCCTGCAAATTCAGCGCTACATTCCTGAAGTCTCAGAATCTTTCACAGATTCTAAATGTAATTGGAGAGTTTAACAGGATTAAATATCAGTTCAAAGACAATAAAACTGTTATTCTTGATGGTACTGGTTGCGAATAACAGACCAATATGAAAGTATTAAACAAATAATTTATAGGCTATGTACAAGAAATTACCACCTTAAATAAACATAAAAACCCTCCGAATACTTCACGGCAATGAAGCATTCAGAAGGTTTCATGCTATTAGTCAGACTAAGAGCAGTTTTAATCTAATTCATATCCACTGAGAGGATTTTAATCAAATAAAAACATGTAAAAATATGAAATATTTTACAAACAGCATGTCAGGAGCTGCACCTGTAAATATGATCACAGGAAGCTCTGACCGTAGAAAACTTATTATCCAGATTATGCGAATTGGTTTTATATCCATAGCTCTGCTACTCATTTCTTTACAGATGTTACTGGCTTTACCGGCAAAGAGTCAGAAAATTAGTTCAGTTGAAGTCAAGCTGGAACTACGGAATGAGACTTTGTTGTCTGCATTTAAGAAAATAGAGCAGCAAACTTCTTTTCGTTTTGTTTACCGTAAAGGACAATTAATATCTATACCATCCAAGAATATTAGTGAATCTACTTATACTGTTGAGCAGGTTCTTAATATGCTTTTGGAAAATACAGATCTTTCTTATAAGCAGGTTGATAATAATGTACTTATTCAATCAAACCATAATCAGTCAACAAAGTCGGTCAGAGTTGAAAATGATATGGACTCTGCTGCTGATATAATAATTCGCGGTCAGGTTACTGATACAAAGGGTGAAACACTACCTGGGGTGAGTATTAAACTTAAGGGTACTTCAGGGGGTACTACAACAGATATTAACGGAAATTATTCAATCAATGTTTCTGATAAAAGCAGCGTTTTGGTGTTTACTTATGTAGGATTTGTTACCCAGGAAGTTTCTGTTAATGACAATGTAATTATCAATGTGAAACTTGAGGCCGCCAATACTGCATTAAATGAGGTGGTAGTTACCGCTCTGGGTATTAAACGTGCCACAAAATCACTTACTTATTCTGCACAGGTAGTTGGCGGAGCTAACATGGATGAGGCTAAAGAAACCAACGTTATTAACTCTTTGCAGGGTAAAGTAGCGGGTGTAACTATATCTAAAAGCGCCACTGGCCCAGGTAGTTCCTCCCGTGTAATATTAAGGGGAAACCGCTCTATTACTGGAGGAAATGAACCTCTGTATGTTATTGACGGGGTTCCCATGAACAGCGGTAAAAGAGCTGCAGGTGGTGGATCTTTTGGAGGAAGAGACGGTGGGGGTGGTATTTCAATGATTAATCCCGATAACATTGAAAGTATGACAATACTCAAAGGAGCTTCAGCTGCCGCTCTTTATGGAAGTGCCGGACAGAACGGGGCAATAGTAATTACTACCAAGAGCGGAAAATCAGGTAATATTACCGTTGACTATAATGGAGGACTAACCATTGATAAGGCTATGGATCTCCCTGAGCTTCAGTTTGAATATGGTCAGGGGGACGGAGGAATTTATTCTCCAAATTCAGAACATAGTTATGGACCAAAGGCAGACGGTCGTATGGTTACTTTATGGAATGGAAGCAGTGTGCCTTATGTTGGGCAACCAGATAATCTTAAGAACTTTTTTAGAGAAGCTAAAACAATAAATAACTCGATAAGTGCCAGTGGTGGGAATGAGAAAATGCGCACTCATTTTTCCTATGGAAATACCACTGCTGAAGGGATACTCAGAAATAACGATATGACCAGGCATAATGTTGATATTAAATTAGATAACAACATTTCTAAAAAGCTTTCATTTTCTACCAAAATCAGTTATATCTATCAGGAAGTGAATAATATGCCTGCAACAGGAGAAGCTGGTTATGCAGTATCGTCTATGTATAGGGCTCCAACCTCAATTCCCCTGGATGAAATGAAAAAATTCAATTATTTCGATGTTAACGGAGTTGAATGGCAAAGTTACTGGAAACCCAATTCTTCAATTTTATCTAATCCATATTGGGATATGGAAAGAGATCTCTTTTTTGAAAAGAAGGATAGGGTTTTAGGCTTGTTTTCTGCCAAATATGAATTTAATGATTGGCTGAATTTACAGGTTCGGGGAAGTATAGACAAAACCCTTGAGAAAACTGACAGAAAGATTTATAATGACACCTACACCACATATGGAATCGGCTCAACCTATATAGCAGAAGATTTTATGCGTCAGAGTACAAATGTGGATGCTTTATTATCATTTAAACGTAATCTGAATAAGAGTTTTGATTTGTCAGGAAATTTAGGAGGGTCAATACAACAGGGAAGTGCAACCAGTTCATCGGTTGATGCCCGTGGATTGAGTAAACAGAACTATTTTTTTATGGTAAATGCCAAAAATCCGCTGGCATTAAATGGATATTCTCAAAGCCCTCAGGTTCAATCCCTTTATGGAACAGCTACACTATCGTATAAAGATTATCTGTTTTTGGATGTAACTGCACGGAATGATTGGTCTTCTGCACTACCAAAAGGTAATCAATCTTATTTTTATCCTTCAGTAGGTGTTACAGGAATTTTAACTGAAATGTTATCCCTGCCATCATGGATTCTATATGGTAAAGTCAGAACATCTTTAGCTTACTCTGGTTCGGGCGGATCAGCATATCGCGACCGTAATTACTATTCAGTGGCAAATGGCGGATTTATAGGGACACCTTCTACACGCTCCCTGCCTACCTATAAGCCTGAATTAACTTCGGCATTTGAGGTGGGGACCGAATGGCGTTTATTTGATGGAAGACTCGGATTTGATTTCACTTATTATACTACAGATACAAAGAATCAGCTGATTACTATTTCTACACCTGCTGCATCATTGTTTAGCAGCCAGTATATTAATGCAGGTCTGATCAATAATAATGGTATAGAAGCAACATTGAATCTAACTCCTGTAAGATCTAAATCATTTACCTGGGATGCCTCCTTTAATTTTGGAAAAAATAATAATAAAATTATCCGTTTGACTAATGAAGTAACAAGGGCTGTGATGTCTGATGATAGACAGGTACTTGTAGATGCATCTGTAGGTGGAAGTTATGGCGATATGTATGTGATTGGTTGGCAAAGGGATGCTTTGGGCAGACCTTTAGTTACCAGTACCGGAAGTCCTATGCTAACAGGTAAGACTATTTATGCTGGTAATTTTAATCCTGATTATAATCTGGGTTTTAACAATTCACTTTCATTTAAGAATCTTTCATTAGGCTTTTTGCTTGATTATAGAAATGGAGGAACTGTAATTGCAGGTACTCAGGCTCTGTTAGATGCTGATGGACATTCCAAAGCATCATTAAGAGGTCGTGAGGGCGGAATTGTTTTAGATGCTTATACAGTAGATGGACAAAAGAATACCAAAAGTATCACCTCTCAGAGCTATTTTGGCACAATTGGAGAAAGATATCCGGCTGGAGAATTTTATGCTTATTCAGGTACGAATCTTCGATTGAGGGAGGTAGTACTTGGATACAACCTTACTAATTTATTTAATCAGAAAGGATTTGTACGAAGCATGAGAGTTTCACTTGTGGGTAGAAATCTGCTATTTCTTCAGAAGGATGCACCGTTTGATCCGGAATTACTTTTAGGCACCGGGAATGTTGCAGGAAGTGAATATAATTCTCTTCCAAGTACAAGAAATATAGGGCTTAACCTTAAATTCTCGTTCTAACTCCTGGTAGTCGTTAACTGTAAGTAAGTTTTAAACTCTTAATTTAATTGAAATGAAATATCCAAGATCAACATATAAAGGAATAGTAGCTGGTTTAGCTTTTTTCCTGACCATTTCCTGGACCGGATGTACAAAAGACTTTGAAAAAAGAAATACGAGTCCCACCGGTCTAGAGACTCTTGATGCTACAGACCTTAAATCCCTGTTTCCTACTGCATTGTACAATGGATGGAATATAGCATTCCAAACCGGACAGAATCTTACCGCAGGAATGTACAGCCAGTATTTTAACTGTACACAGGTGGCATTTGCGTCTCATCGATATGTAATAAATCAACAGTGGATGGCCAGTACCTGGACTGGATTGTATGTATCTACAATGCCTGCGATGGTTAATATTATAAATAATTCAAAAGACCTGCCAACCATGAATGCAATCGCACGTATCTGGAAGGTATATATCTTAAATCGATATACGGATTATTTTGGCCCGATTCCATATTCACAAATAGGTAAATTTAAGGAAGGTGAGGGCGTTGCTTATGATTCTCAAAAAGACATTTATTATGACTTTTTTAAAGAATTGGATGAAGCATCCAAATTGCTTAAAGACAATATGGCAAAACCTTCTTTTGGAGATAAGGATCTGATCTTTAAGGGCGATAATGCAAAATGGCTTAAATTTGCTAATACTCTCCGTCTGAGACTGGCTCTCAGAATTTCAGGTGTTGAGCCTCAAAAGGCCAAACAAGAAGCTGAAGCAGCCTTTGCAGCAGGAATTATGTTAAATTCTGGTGATGATGCATTTATGCAGGCTTCAGCTGCAACCAGGAATTATCTGAACTATATTTCAGCATGGAATGAGTTTAGAATGAGTGCTAATATGGAAAGCCTTTTAGTAGGTTATAATGATCCTCGCTTAGGCCTTTATTTCAGTCCGGCTAAAGCCGATGGTAAATATCGGGGCGGTAGAAATGGAATGATTCCGGCAGAGCAGACAGTTGGTTATAACACCTATGATTTTACATCTGATTTAGGACCCCGGTTTAGTCCTTCATTGATGAATACTAACCCACTCATTGTTATGTATGCTGCAGAGGCATATTTTTTAAGGGCAGAGGGTGCATTGAATGGTTGGAATATGGGTGGTACAGCTCAGGAATTATATGAGAAAGGTATCGAGACCTCTATGAGAACCTGGGGAATTAATGATGCGGCTGTAATCAGTAAATATATTAACGGTACCAGTTTGCCAATTGCTCCGGCCCCTGAGAATGGATGGAATACTCCTCCGTTAACAGATATTCCTGTGAAATTTTCAAGTATTCCTGAGAAACAACGTGAGCAGATCGGAACACAAAAATGGTTGGCAATTTATCCAAGTGATATGGAAGCCTGGGCTGAGATGCGTCGTACCGGTTATCCAAAAATGTATCCTTTGATCCATTCTGATAATGATGATATGCCAAAGGATAAAATGATCAGACGTATCGTCTTTACTAATAAAGATCGTGAGGCAAATGC
>JBAZHY010000066.1:0-426 GCA_041652175.1 Pedobacter sp. | reverse complement strand
AATGCCAAAGCAGTTACTGCTGCCGTTGCTCTTTTGGGCCCGGGTGGTGATAAAGTAAGTACACGTCTATGGTGGGATGTTAAACCTTAAGTCTTATAATTAGATTAACCTTATATTGAAATATGGAGTATCTGAGTTATTCTCGGATACCCCGTATTTATTTAACATAGGTTGGATATTGTTGAAGAGCAGATTGATATTAAATGTACCATTCGATGTGTACAAACAGATTGGATACCTGTCTGCGGTTCAAAGCCGGTGGTATATCAGCAGAAAGTAGTATTATTAAAAGACTGTCAAAACAGATTCTCAAATAATCAAATTCCATAAACAGCTGAATTAAAGTATTTTGAACTTTCAAATGTATCGGATCCATATTATTCAGATTGTTAAAAACAGATTTATATTGTGGTCATCAATACCCCG
>JBAZHY010000065.1:0-8061 GCA_041652175.1 Pedobacter sp. | reverse complement strand
TATTGAGCTGCCTGTTCAGAAAGATATTGAGCCAGGAGATGATAAGGCGATACTTACTTTAGGTGACGGATCAAAAATCATACTTGACGATGCTCAGAATGGTATTCTCGCGAATCAGGGAGGTAATAGCGTATTGAAGGCAGCTGAGGGAGAGCTTATCTATTCATTTACTGAAGAGCCAATTTCTAAACCTGCTGATAAAGCAACCGAACAGATTATTTACAATACAATTGAAACACCTAAAGGTGGAAAGTTTCAGGTAAGGCTTCCGGATGGCAGCAGGGTATGGTTGAATGCCGCTTCATCCCTTCGTTTTCCAACTAATTTTTCAGGGTCTAAAAGACAGGTTGAGTTAAATGGCGAAGCTTATTTTGAAGTAGCACACGACGAATCCAAAGTGTTTGAAGTAAATACCCGCACGCAGATAGTTCAGGTTCTTGGTACCCATTTTAATATTAATGCTTATGCCGATGAACCATCTGTAAATACAACCTTGCTGGAGGGCAGTGTCAGGGTTTCGGATGTGCGAACGAATCTTTCTCAACTATTAAAACCAGGAGAGCAATCTCAGTTAACTGAACATATTGAAGTAATTAATGTGAAAAACAAAGCTGAGGCGGTTGCCTGGAAAGAGGGCTATTTCCAATTTAATGAAGCCGATATTGAAACGGTAATGCGACAAATTGAACGCTGGTATGACGTAAAAGTTATATATGAAGGTGAAATCCCTCTTTATCGTTTTGGCGGGGAAATTGAACGAAGCTTAAGCCTTTTACAGGTACTTAAAATATTGGAAAAAACAAAAGTTCATTTTCGTTTAGAGGGAAGGGAGGTTATCGTTATGCCCTGACTCCTACAAACTAAAAAAACAAACCAGAAGCGTTGCAGCGCTCCTGGTCAATGTTTTGAATTAAATAAAACTTGACGCACAAACCTTATTCATTAACAAAACAAACAAATGTATGAATTCTCTAATTAAAAAGGAGCATTGCAAGAGCAATGCTCAGGCTGAAGTCTGTGTTTTTTCAGATTCGCTGGATTATAGAGAGCAACATCGGATTGAACTCCAATCTGCTAAATTGTCGCTTTACAAACAATTAGGACGTATTATGAGACTGACGTTCATTTTAATCATGGTTACTCTGATGAATGTCTATTCAAATGGTTATTCTCAAAAAGTAACATTGACCGGAAAACATGCCCCGCTTGAAGAGTTCTTCTCAACAATCAAGCAGCAAACCGGCTATGTCTTTTTTTATGATTTAAATCTTTTAAAAACCGCAAAGCCGGTGACTCTTAAAGTCGTAGATACCGAGCTGTCGCAGGTTCTTGATCTCCTTTTTGAAGACCAACCCCTTGATTACAGTATTGAAAATAAAACTATTGTAATCAGCGAAAGAATGTCTGCTAAAGAAAGAAAGGCATTTAAAAATGCTCCTTTCATGCTGATGGACATCAGAGGGAAAGTAGTTGACTCCAAAGGTGAATCACTTCCGGGAGTTAGTGTACGGGTAAAAGGTACTGCTGTAGGGACAACCACAGATGCACAGGGTAATTTTTCACTGAATGCGCCTAATAACGGAACCCTGATTTTCAGTTATATTGGTTATATAAGCCAGGAAATTACTGTGAATGGCAGAGCTATAATAAATGTTACTTTGTCTGAAGACTCTCAAATGCTTGGTGAGGTGGTCGTTACTGCCTTGGGTATTGAAAGATCTTCTAAATCTTTAAACTATGCTGCCCAGACTGTTAAAACAGCTGATCTTAATCAGGCTAAAGAAACAAACCTGATCAATTCATTGGCGGGCAAAGTTGCCGGTGTTACTATTACCAAGAATGCAACCGGGCCTGGTGGTTCTTCAAATGTAGTTTTACGTGGTCAACGTTCTGTATTTGGCTCTAATCAACCTTTATATGTTATTGATGGGGTTCCGATGGATAATGCTAGTCGTGAGATAGGTACTGGCGGTACACATGGAAGTCGTGATGGTGGTGATGGTATCGGTATGTTGAATAGTGATGATATTGAATCCATGACTATCCTTAAAGGTGCTTCAGCTGCTGCTTTATATGGAAGTTTGGGGCAAAATGGTGCAATCATTATCACAACCAAAAGAGGAAAATCAGGTAAGATTACTGTTGATTATACCGGCAATACAACTATTGATCGGCCTTTCATTCTGCCTGAAGTACAGGCAGAATACGGACAAGGTGCCGGAGGTGTTTATAATGCAAACTCTGAAACTAGCTGGGGGCCAAAGATTACTGGACAGTCCATAACTTTATGGAATGGTAAGCAAATGGCCATGCAAGGTCAGCCTGATCGTATCAAGGATTTTTATCGTAATGGATCAAGCTTAACTAATACTATAGGAATAAGTGGTGGTAGTGAGAAAATGCAGACTTACTTTTCCTACGGAAATAATAATGCGAAAGGAATTCTTCAGAACCATGTATTAGATAGACATAATTTTGATTTCAAGATAGATAATACTATCACAGACAAACTTTCATTCTTCACAAAACTAAGTTATATCGTTGAAGACGTTGATAATAAGCCATTTACAGGTGAAAGAAATGATGCAACAGGTAGTATTTATCATGCCCCTGCGTCCATTCCGCTGAGTGAAATGCAGAACTTTGAATATACCGATGCTTTAGGTAATCTCAGACAAAGCTATTGGCTTCCGGTTCAATTTATTTATCAAATCCATACTGGAAGATGAACAGACAGGTTTTCTTTGAACAAAAACGCCGTATGATTGGATTGGTACAAGCAAAGTATAAGTTTAATAGCTGGCTCGAATTTATGGTTCGTGGTAGTATGGACAGAACTGACGAGGATACCGAAAACAGAATGCACAATGATTCCTATGAACTTTCTGGAAATGGAAATTACTTTGAGATATATAAAGGAAACAGGAGATTTACTAACCTTGATGCTTTGCTTTCTTTTAAGAAGGATATTAATAAGAATTTTAATTTAACAGGATATCTTGGGGGCTCTGTCCAGGAAACAAAATATGAATCAATCAATACCAACGCTAATGGTCTGAACAAACTGGATTACTTCTTTATGTCTAATGCAAGAAATCCAAGAACTTCAAACACATATGGACAAACCCCGGAAGTGCAGTCTGTGTATGGTACTTCGACCCTATCATTTAAAGATTACCTCTATCTGGATGTAACCGCCAGAAATGACTGGTCTTCTGCTTTACCTAAAGAGAATCAGTCGTACTTTTATCCTTCAGTAGGATTGACAGCTATCGTAACAGATATGCTCGATCTGCCCGGCTGGATTTCTTATGGTAAACTCAGGACAACTTATGCAAAAGCAGGTTTTGGCGGACAGCAATATTTGACTGATAATTATTTTTCGGTAGGGGCAGGTGGTGCCATAAATACTCCTAGTGTTAGATCACTTGGGAATTATCAACCGGAAATTACTACTTCATTTGAAGCCGGATTAGACTGGCGATTCTTTACCAATCGGATTGGTCTTGATGTTACCTATTACAGATCTAATACTGAAAACCAGTTAATTGCTTTGGCTGTTCCTAATGCTACACTTTTTAGTTCTCAGTATATCAATGCCGGATTAATTCGTAACAGTGGGGTAGAAATTATGTTGAGCGGTGCGCCAATCAGAAATAAGAATTTTTCATGGGACATGATGGTTAATTTCTCAAAAAATGTGAATAAAGTTGTTAGGCTATCACCCAGGTTGAAAACAGCTGTTTTAGGTGATGACAGACAGGTGCTCGAAACAGTTGAAGAAGGCAAGTCCTTTGGAGAAATGTATATGGCCGAATGGAGTAAAGACGCACAAGGCAGAAGGTTAGTTAGTCCTGCAGGTGTTCCAATTCTTACTGGGAAAACAGCTTATGCAGGAAATTATAATCCTAATTATATGCTTGGTGTCAACAATTCATTCAGTTTCAAAAATCTGTCTTTGAGTTTCTTATTAGATTACAGAAATGGCGGTACAGTTGTAGCCGGTACCCTGGCTGCAATGGATGTGAGTGGTAACTCGAAAAATTCTCTTCAATATAGAGAAACTGGGATTGTTGTGGATGGTTATACTTCGGCCGGTGTAAAAAACACAACATCCATTACTGCAGAAAGATACTGGCAATCATTAGGTAACAGAACTCCTGCAAAAGATTTTTATGCTTTTTCTGCGACTAACCTTAGGCTGAGAGAAGTGGTGTTTGGGTACAAAATTCCAAATCAGTTTGTTCAAAAATCAGGATTTATTAAGAATGCCAGATTATCTCTGGTTGGAAGGAATCTGCTATTCTTAAAGAAATATGCGCCTTACGATCCTGAGATTGCTACAGCAGTAACTAATAGGGGTGGTATGGAATATTCTTCTTTACCTACAACCCGTAATATTGGTCTTAGCTTGAACGCAACATTCTGATAGCTAACAGCTATTTGAATTAAATATTATTATCAATATTAAATTGAATAAAATGAAAACTCAAAAATCATTATATAGAAAGTGGGCGATCAGAATGGTGCTATTTTTGGTACCAATCGTAATACTGACTGCCTGTACTAAAAATTTCGAAGAAATTAATAAAAGACCGGATGGTTTAAAGGAACTGACTGCACCGGATTTGCGTAGTTTATTCCCGGGTGCATTAGTTGCCGGAGGGGGAATCGGTTATAACGAAACATCCATGCTCTTGTTTCCTGGAGTATACTCTCAACATTTTGCCGGTACAAACATCAATCAGGAGTCTCATAGATATGTTATTGTGCAAAGATGGCAGGACATTTGGCCGGGTACCTATGTGAATGCAATGCCTAAACTGGTAAATATCATCGAAGCAACTAAAGGTGGAAAGGAACCTAGCATGAATGCAATTGCCAGAATGTGGAAAGTCTTCTGTTTTATGCGCGTAACAGACGAATGGGGTCCAATTCCATATTCTAAAATTGGTAAGGATACTACAGTTGTGAGTTATGATGATCAAAAGAGTATTTATTTTGATTTCTTCAAAGAACTGGATGAAGCAACTACAGATCTCAAAAATAATTTAGCTAAACCTTCATTTGCTACAGCAGATCGTATCTACAATGGAGATAATGCTAAATGGTTAAAGTTTGGAAATACATTACGCCTGCGTTTGGCGTTAAGAATTTCGGATGTAGAACCTGCTAAAGCTAAAGTGGAAGCAGAGAAGGCATTTGCTGCCGGGGTGATGACACAGGCTTCAGATGGAGCCCATTTTGCAACCAATGCAGATTTTAACAATGGACTCAACAATTTTATGGGCAGAAATGGCTCCCGGATGAGTGCCACTATGGAAAGTTTATTAGTGGGCTATAATGACCCAAGACTCCCAGTATTTTGGAGTCCTGCACTTACCGATGGTAAGTTCCGTGGTGTTAGAAACGGAATGACGGTTGCTCAGCAAAATTTACCTGCAAATAGTATTAACAATAATTCAGCCGTTGGTCCAAAGTATCAGCCTGCTGCCATGACTACAACTCCTCAGGTTGTTTTTTATGCCTCTGAGGCTTATTTCCTTAGATCAGAAGGTGCATTGAATGGCTGGAATATGGGTGGAAACGCCAAAGAACTATATGAGATGGGGATTGAAACTTCATTGCGTGAACATGGTATTACCAATGCGGCAGTTATTTCTGCTTATATTAATGGTACAAGTTTACCTGTTGCGCCGGATAATATGTTCCCTACACCCCCTTTAACAGATATTCCGGTAAAGTGGGAATCTGCTACTGAAAGACAGCGCGAACAAATCGGAACCCAAAAATGGATTGCTTTATTTCCTGAAGGTCATGAAGCATGGGCCAGTATCAGAAGATCAGGTTATCCAAAGTTCTACGAATTGTTGAATTCTCAAAATCCAGATATAACACCGGATAAAATGATTCGTAGAATATCCTTCCTTGACAGAGAGATCATCGCCAACGGCGCTGCAGTAAAGGCAGCAGTTCCATTATTGGGTGGTGGTCCGGATAACGTGGCTACCCGCTTGTGGTGGGATAAATCCAAATCCAAATAAGCGGAGCTAATCCGATTGAAACTTCATCATCATAATAAAAGGGTATATCTGTGAAAGCAGATATGCCCTGATTATGTGTCAAATCTTAATGATGTATTGCTTTAGATATTATATAATAAAATACGACTAATGAGTTTATTTTGAATTTTATATAAATTAATACTATCAATATTTAAAATGAATTTATACTATTAATCTGATAATAATTTTTCTATGCCAAGCTATAATAATACCCTTTCTACTGCTATTAGATCTGATTATCAAAGCGAGCAGAGTGATCCTGATTATTTCAAGCCCTCAGTTATTCAAACTGAAAAAGAAAGTACTGCATTAAATGTTCATCTGAAACGAAGAAAATTTCTGGGCATGGGCTTGTTAGGAATGGCAGGAGCTACTTTACCTTTCACCTCAATGGGTTCTGAAAATCGTACTGTTGAAGATTTTGTAAACAATATTATAACAACAGAAACAGATCTTTTCCGGAAGCATTCAGACAGTTTTGAGGATAAGATTAAATTGATCCAGCAAGCCTGGGCAGAGAAAGATTACAGATTAGTCAGATCTCTCACCGAATCAATCAGAAATACAGGTATTCAGGCACAAAATGAGTATGAAGATCCGGGAAAACCACTCGTAAATGGCAGCCAATTCGGAACTGTGGCCACCCTTCCTGCTTCATGGAAGGCCTGGGCTAAGGGATGGAAATATTATAAAGTTGTTGGCATTGAGGAAACTGCCGGAATTCCGAGACAATCGGAACCAATGGAGGTTTTGTTGGGATTCCGTTCAGATCAGGTTACTTCACTTGCCCGCGAAATCAGAGTAGCCGAAGTGAATAACGGAATGCTCAGAGAAGTTACTTCACAGGTTTTCGGAGTAGTTCGGAGAGGAACTGAAAGATTATGTAAGGTGATGTTTTTAGCTGATAACAAAGGAGGTGAGAAACGTCAGTATCTGGTCTTTTATGGTAATCCTGATGCTGAATTACCTGAATATATTACCGATATGGAAGTAAGGGGTGAAGGCTATGATCTTGAAATTGAAAATCAGCATTTTATAGCTTATCTGTCCAAACAAACGGGTCAGCTTGAACGAATGCTGATCAAAAGGGAGCATGGCGTTGAACTGTACGCAGGTGGTCCGGGACACGGCGAAACTCCATGTATTGACTGGGCTCATGATTATGTAGCAGAAGATAATTTCATGAAAGTCAGGATTCAATATTGGGGAGAGTGCCGTGATTATGAAATTGTAAAAGGCCCTATCTGTACTATTGTCCGAAGATGGGGATTCCCTCATTCGGCCTTGCATCCGGTCTATAATCCTTCCCGTTTAAATATTGACATTGAATATCGTTTTTATTCCGGATTACCTTATTTCCATAAGTTCGGTAAGATGAAAGCAGTCAAACAGTTTGTTGCTACGGCTCTTCGGGATGATGAATGGGTCTTTACCGGACAACCATTTACCGGAAGTTTATGGATTGGAGCTGATGAAAAGCTGAAGTTTGGAGAGATAGATGAAGCCAATAAGAACAGTGTGAAAGCATTCGGATATTATAATAAGGATTCAAAAGATTCTTTTGTAGGTCTGTATCTTAAACATTATGCGGAATTGATCCCGAATTTCCTTGATTCCGGCCATTCATTGCTTTATTATAACTGGCACGGAACCACATGGTCACGTTATCCGCTTGTTCGAAATCAGCTTGTGCCTGTTGGTGCAGTGCTGCATCAGAAAAACGCTTACGTAACGATTGCTTTTACTGAAAAGGACGGTCCCGGTAAGATTGAGGCATTAAGGAAGGAGTTATTGAGTCCCATGCTAAGTATGGAAGCTTCTTTGTCTACATCTTCCGCGAAGACATCTGAAGGAAGTTTAGCCAGAAAAGGAGAGGCTGGTGATAGTCCGATTGCTAAATCAGTCTTATGGGAAGCTTTGAAAAGCTGTATTGATCAGCAGATGTATATTTCAAATGTGAATCTTGTCGAGCTTGGATATATATATAACCTATCAG
>JBAZHY010000064.1:0-8071 GCA_041652175.1 Pedobacter sp. | reverse complement strand
TGAAATGACCCTGACCAGAGAACAGCTGACTGAAGGTGTTACCTATACTTTAGGGGGCTCTAAAGCAGCAAAGAAATTGCGAATGGAAGAACATTTCACTTATACTTCGGCAGGGTACAAGCCATCGGGCAAATCGGTATATAGCTATAATCCTGATGGAAAGCTGCAGAAAATCGAGTTTTATGATAAGCTGCCTCAATAGTGACCTGCGTTTGTCCTGGTCTAAAGTTTACGTTTATACAAATGGAAAGCTTACCCGATTAAATTATCTGAGTGACCAGGGAGCTGCATTTGGGTATCTTGAGCTGACTTATAATACCACATTGACAAAGATTACCGGTATGAAGGAGGTCAGCTACGACCAGTCAACTGAAGCCAGTGTAGCTTATAGTTATCCAACAGGGTATGCACAGATTGATTTTGATTATGTTTTTGCAAACGGCAGAGGCATGCAATATAGCCTGAAGATAAAAGACGGAAATAAAACAGAAGACTTAGCACAGAGCATGAGTGGAGGGGAAAGCGGAACATATCGTTATGATTTTAACATCAATCCATACGCCCATATCAATCTGCCGAATGTTTATCTGTCTAATTTATCGAAGAATAATCTGGTGGATCAGAATAAAACATATTCCGGAAGTATCCCATCTGTTGAACCATATAAATTTGAATATACCTATGATGCAGAGGGTTATCCAACAGAACTCCTGAAGAGTTTCAAGAACTATTCAACGGGAGAACATCTGTTTAAAATTAAAACAGTTTATACTTATTGACAACTTTTAAATGAGACTGTCTCAAAAGCAATTGCGAGACAGTCTCATTTAAATTTACCTGCTTGCAGGCATGTCGTTTTTCACATCAACCACCGGTCTTTTATCGCGGTTTACCAAATCCCATCCGGTGTAATAAACCAGTTGAGCACGTTTGGTCAGAAGGTTGAAGTTGATCTTGCTCACCTCGTCGCTTGGCTTATGATAATCTTCATGTACTCCATTAAAATAGAATATGATCGGAATATTATGCTTCGCGAAATTATAGTGATCTGAACGGTAATAAATTCTTTCAGGGTCTTTAGGATCGTTATACTTATAATCGATCTTCATTTTTGTATAAATAGCATTTGCATTCTCACTGATCTTATGCAAGTCTGTGCTCAACTTATCCGATCCGATGAGGTAGCAATAATTAGCCGAATCTGCAGAGTTTTTATACTCTTCCCCGGTTCTTCCAATCATGTCGATATTCAGGTTTGTAACAGTATTTGCCAATGGAAATACAGGATTTAATGAATAGTATTCAGAACCTAACAAACCTTTTTCTTCACCGGTTACCAGCAGAAACAGGATACTTCTTCTTGGTCCCTTTCCTGCCTTTTTTGCTTTTGCATAAGCTTTTGCAATTGTCAGAACACCTGTAGTTCCAGATCCGTCATCGTCAGCACCATTATTGATCTTATCAGTTCCTCCATTTTCGGTAATTCCAATATGATCGTAATGCGCTGAAAAAACAACCAGTTCATCCTTCAGGTCAGTACCCTCAAGGTATCCCAGAACATTTACTGATTTTACATCCTTTCTAACCAGGCCGTAACTAATGGATACCTCAGCCGGCAATATCTGAGATTGTGGGGTTCCGCTGTTATCAATAGCTGATTTTAAAGTCTCATAAGTTTTACCTGATTTTTTCAGGAATTGATCAGCAGTTTCCGGGCTGATGTTAACCTGCGCTACTGCTCCGGATCTGCTACCTGAAGCGGTTTGATTTTCTTTTTTAACACTCAGGCGTCCACCTGGCGGACTATATGATTTAAGTGTCTTTTCTACGTCCGGATTAACTGCCAGAATTAAAGCAGGACCTTTGCTCATTACATATTGAAGGCGTTTAAACCTGCTGGTACTCCATTCTGAAGGTGTCGAGGTTTTACTGATTGAGGAAATACCATTATTCATTGGCTCTCCTTTATTAATCATTAAAACCACTTTCCCGGCGATGCTTATATTTTTCAGGTCATCGTAATTGTCAGCACCGATTCCGTATCCGATAAATACAATCTCGGTAGAGCTTATCTGTCTGTCGTCGCCACCGCCATTAAAAAGAAAATCTTTGCCAAGGGTTAATGTTTTACCATTTGCTGTTAAAGAACTTACGTCGAATGATGTTTCAATTAAGGGGACTTCCTGAAAATAGGAACCGTTTACAGGAGCCTGTAATTTCAATTTCTTAAATTCTTTAGCAATGTATGCTGCAGCCATTTCCGCGCCGTGCTTACCGGTTTCCCTTCCCTCAAATTTATCAGAGGCCAGAATTTTCAGATGTTTTTGGGCTTGTTTTATGCTAATTTGTGTTGCATATTTCTCTGCATTCGGATCCTGGGCAATAGCCGACAAACTAAAGCCCAGAATGAGCAATGCCCATAAGGATTGTTTTTTCATTATAATAATTGGTTGTTAGTTTTAAATTTAGCAGGATATTTTATTAACCCTGTTTGCATGCCTTCCGCCTTCAAACTCAGAATTAATGAATTTATGGCAGATTTTCCTGGCCTCTTCCTGAGAAATAAATCTTGCCGGAATGCATAAGATATTGGCGTTATTATGAGCCCGGGCAAGCTGAGCTAATTCTTCATTCCAGCAGATTGCTGCCCTGACACCCTGATGCTTATTGGCAGTGATGGCTACTCCATTAGCACTTCCGCAGATTAATATTCCTAAAGTGAATTCGCCCTTTTCAACAGCATCGGCCACAGGATGGGCAAAATCAGGATAGTCTACAGAATCAATGCTATAGGTTCCAAAATCTTTAATGGTGTAATCTTTCAATAGATCAAAAAGCATGTTTTTGTAATCAAAACCCGCATGATCAGCTCCAATTGCTATACTGATATTTTTACTCATGATGTGATGTATTAAATTTTTCTAAAATCAGTCATTTTTATAAAAGTCCAGCTCAGCTTTTGCCCTTGTTGCTGCAACTCTTGCAGAAATATAGATACTTATCTCATAAAGCAAGAATAAAGGGAAGCTTACGGTAAGCATGGTTATAAGATCGGGAGTAGGAGTGACCACCGCAGCGATAATCAGAATGATAACGGTGGCATATCTACGCGATGATTTCATGAACTCAGGAGTCATTATCCCTAATTTGGAAAGGATAAAGATAACTATTGGCAGCTCAAAAGTGATTGCTGCCCCAATGGTCAGGGTTGCAACCACTGAAAAATAAGAATCAATGGTAATCTGGTTATTGATTATTGAACTGACTTCATAATTGGATAAGAAGTTAATTGATAATGGAGCAATTATATAATAGCCAAAAAGCAATCCGACAAGAAAAAGAAGTGATGCCCAGAATACAAAGCCTGTGGCTGATTTTCGCTCATTCTCATGCAGGGCTGGTTTTACAAAACGCCAGAGTTCAAAGAGCAGATATGGAATACCTAAAACGACACCAATCATCAGAGAGGAGTTCAGCTGTAAGGTAAACTGTCCGCCAAGCTCAGTATTGATAATGTTGAAGTTCAATTTCTGCACACAAAAGTCGGGTCCAAGATTGAATTTTTCTGTAGCAGCACACATCATTCTGTAAGTCCAGAAGTCAATACGCCCCGGCCCCATAATGATCTTTGTAAAGATAAAGTCGTAAAAGGTGAACGCCAGAATAGTGAAAGTAAGAATGGCAATTGAAGCCCTGATCAGGTGGCCACGCAGGACATCCAGATGATCAAAAAAAGACATTTCGGCTTCGATGGTTTTACCCTTTTCTTTGATAGCCTTTACCAGGTCAGTACGTTCTTTACTCATAATTTGAAAACAAAAATACCATTCTATTTGATTTTAGAATGGTATTCTACAGATATTTAAAAAGATCAATTCATTTGTGACATTCAATTTGAAAATCAACTGTTCTTGTCTTTAAGGATGTTTAATAGCTTATTCACTAAGATCAAAGTTTTCCATAAACTTGGTGGTGAAATTACCCGCTCTGAAGTTAGGGTCTCTCATTAATCTCAGGTGAAAAGGTATGGTTGTTTTAACGCCTTCAATTACAAATTCGCTCAACGAGCGTTCCATGGTACAAATTGCTTCTTCACGGGTCTGTGCTACACAAATCAGCTTAGCAATCATAGAATCATAATTAGGAGGAATCTGATAACCTGCATATACATGTGTATCCACACGTACACCATGCCCACCCGGTGAATGGAAATTAGTGATTAATCCGGGAGATGGCCTGAAATTGTTGAATGGGTCTTCGGCATTAATACGACATTCTATTGCATGCATTTCAGGAATATAATTTTTACCTGAAATTGGAATACCGGTTGCGACCTTTATCTGTTCTTTGATCAGATCAAAGTTGATCACTTCTTCGGTAACCGGATGCTCAACCTGAATACGGGTATTCATTTCCATAAAGTAGAAGTTCCGGTGTTTATCGACAAGGAATTCTACAGTACCGGCACCTTCATAATTTACTGCCATAGCACCTTTAATGGCTGCTTCACCCATTTTTTCCCTTAATTCAGGAGTCATGAAAGGTGACGGGGATTCTTCTACCAGTTTCTGATGACGACGCTGGATGGAGCAATCGCGTTCAGAAAGGTGGCATACTTTTCCATACTGATCTCCGATAACCTGAATTTCGATATGCCGTGGATCTTCTACATATTTTTCAAGATAGAGTCCGTCATTACCGAATGCTGCAGCAGATTCCTGACGTGCAGAATCCCATGCCGGTTCAAACTCTTCATCATTCCATACAATACGCATACCACGGCCACCGCCACCTGCAGTTGCCTTAAGAATTACAGGATAGCCTATTTCATTAGAGATTTTCAAGCCCTCTTTTACATCTGTAAGTAGACCTTCTGATCCTGGAATAGTTGGTACACCTGCTAGTTTCATGGTTTCTTTGGCCGAAGCCTTGTCGCCCATTCCATTAATCTGATCTGCGGTAGCACCGATAAATTTAATTCCATAATCACGACAAATAGCTGAAAACTTTGCATTTTCAGATAGAAAACCATAACCGGGATGTATTGCATCTGCATTGGTTAATTCAGCTGCAGATATGATATTTGGTATATTCAGATAGGAATCGCGACTTGCCGGCGGGCCGATACAAACGGCTTCATCAGCAAAACGTACGTGTAAACTATCCCTGTCGGCAGTTGAATAAACTGCTACAGTTTTTACACCCATTTCCTTGCAGGTACGGATGATGCGGAGAGCTATTTCGCCACGATTTGCAATCAGTATTTTTTTAAACATATTTTTTTCGATTTGGAAAATCTGATGATTTGTGCATTTAGATAAATCTGCAGATCCGGATAGGGACCTTCAAATCTTCAAATTGTGAACCATGGGATTAAACAGGCTCAACCAGAAATAAAGGTTGATCGTATTCAACCGGACTTGCATTATCTACCAAAATCTTCACTATTCTTCCTGAGATTTCTGACTCGATCTCGTTGAATAGTTTCATCGCCTCTATAATGCATACTACCTGACCTGCTTTTATTTCATCGCCAACATTTACAAATAATGGCTTGTCTGGTGAAGAGGAGCGGTAAAACGTACCGATCATAGGTGATTTTATGGTCAGATAATTGGAAGTATCATCTTTTGCCGGAACAGCAGCAATTGTTTGTTCAGGAACGCTTACCGTTGTTGTTGCAGCTGCTTGAATCTGAGGAACAGACTGAACAGGAACATTGTTAACGTAAGTAGGAGGCTGATTGGTTTTTATGGTAATTTTAAACTCTTTCTGTTCAATTGAAACTTCATTTACTCCAGATTTGGAAACAAATTTTATAAGTTCCTGAATTTGTTTAATATCCATTTTGTTTAGTTTAGGTTCTAAGATTATAGTTTAAATTTATAATAAAATTATTGAGAAATGATGCTGTTTTTTAATAAGCCCATTTCAAATATAGAGAACCCCAGGTAAATCCGCCACCAAAAGCAGCAAGTACCAGGTTATCACCTTTTTTCAATTTACTTTCCCATTCCCACAGACAAAGAGGAATAGTTCCGTTGGTGGTATTGCCGTATTTTTCAATGTTAATCATTACTTTTTCAGGATCAATCCCGCAGCGACTGCTTGTTGCATCAATGATCCTTTTGTTTGCCTGATGAGGTACAAGCCAGTTGACATCTTCAGAGCTTAGATTGTTCTTTTCCATAATCTCAGCAGCTACATCGGCCATATTAGTCACGGCAAATTTGAAAACTGCCTGACCTTCCTGATGCAGGAAATGTTCATCATTATCAACGGTTTCGTGGCTTGCCGGTCTTAAAGATCCGCCAGCTTTCTGGCAGAGGTAAGGGCCACCCGACCCATCGCTTTTCAGAATAGAATCAATTACACCAAAACCGTCTGTATTTGGCTCAAGTAAAACTGCGCCGCAACCGTCGCCAAAAATGATACAACTTTTACGGTCTTTATAGTTGATGATTGAAGACATTTTATCGCCTCCAACTACCAGTACTTTTTTATGCTTTCCTGTTTCAATAAATTGAGAACCTGTAGATAAGCCATAAAGGAAGCCTGAACAGGCAGCATTCAAGTCATATCCCCAGGCATTAATTGCTCCGATTTTATGGGCAAGAATATTTGCTGATGCAGGAAAAACCATGTCAGGTGTTGTGGTGCAGAAAATGATCAGGTCGATCTCTGTGGCACTGATACCTCGTTTTTCCAGTAATCCCTTTACGGCATGGGTAGCCATATCAGAAGTTCCGAGATTCCCTTTGAGGATGCGACGTTCCTTAATTCCGGTACGGGTGGTTATCCATTCATCATTGGTTTCTACCATCCCTTCAAGTTCCTTATTGGTTAAAATATAATCAGGAACGTAGCCATTAACAGCTGTTATTGCAGCGTGAATTTTAGACATTGTAAATTGGGACTAATATTATTTAAAAGCTTCTTTGACTTTATCAATAAATCCGGATTGAATCATGGTTCTCGATAAAAGTATCATGTTTTTTATTGCTTCCGGAGTAGATATTCCATGTCCGATCAAAACAGGGGCATTTATTCCCAGGATTGGGCTGCCTCCGTATTGTTCATAATTGAAACGGTCAAAGAATTCATCTTTGAATCCTTTTTTGAGCGTTAGGATATAAAAAGTCTCGGCAAGTTTCAGCATCACATTACCTGTAAAGCCGTCGCAGACAATCACATCTGCTTTGTCGTTAAAAAGATCACGGCCTTCTATATTTCCTACGAAATTTAAGTTGGTTTTCTGTAAAAGAGGGAAGGTAGCCTGAGTCAGTACATTTCCTTTTTCTTCCTCTTCTCCGATATTCATCAGAGCTACTTTAGGATTCGTAAGGTTATATACATGTTCGGCATATAAACTGCCTAAAATGCCAAACTGGGCCAAAACCTCAGGTTTACAATCGGCATTTGCACCAACGTCAAGCATGATTCCGAACCCTGATTTTAACTTAGGCACATTGGTTGCTACTGCAGGACGGATAACACCCGGTACTTGTTTGACGCTAAAAATCGCACCTACCAACATAGCTCCGGTATTTCCTGCCGAAGCAAAAGAGTCTATTTTATTGTCTTTGAGGTACTGATAGCCCAGACTGATACTGGAGTTTGGTTTCTGAAGTACAGATTTCGTTCCATGTTCACCCATACCGATAAATTCAGTGGTATGGACAAAATCAAAAACATCCGGATCGACACCTTGTTCAGCAATAATGGGCAGAGCCTCATCCTGATTCCCAAAAAGTACTATTTTTTGGTCTGCTGACAAGGCTTTCTGAGCTGCAATTGCACCCAAAACTGTCGCCCTGGGAGCAAAATCTCCACCCATGATGTCTAAGCCGATCTTCATATCAGAAAGATAGCTTAGGCAATAGAGGAATTCTCAATTACTAGCTTTCCGTTGTAATACAAGTTTCCATCAACTGTATACGCACGGTGAGGTAAGTGTACAGCACCGGTTGTTTGACAGGTAGTTAAACCCGGAGCTACTGCTTTGTAGTGAGTTCTTCTTTTATCTCTTCTTGATTTGGATATTTTCCGTTTTGGATGTGCCATTTGTTCC
>JBAZHY010000063.1:0-8103 GCA_041652175.1 Pedobacter sp. | reverse complement strand
GAGGTAGCTATCAATGGCCGTAAAGTTATCAACATAAAGCTTGAAGCTGCAAACAACTCTTTGAATGAAGTGGTTGTAACAGCTTTGGGAATGTCGAAAGAGAAGAAAAGTCTTGGATTCTCAGTTACTGAAGTAAAGGGAAGTGAGCTTGCAGCCACTCAGCAGCTAAACCCTGTCAATACGCTAATGGGTAAGGTTGCAGGTGTTCAGATTGACCAGAGTGCATCCGGACCATTTGGAAACTCAAGAATTGTCATCAGGGGAAATTCAACTCTGAGTCAGAATAATCAGCCGATCTTTGTAATAGACGGAGTTATTGTTGATAATGAATCTGTTGCCGGCGGACGTGATTTTGCCAATGATCTTTCAAATTTAAATAGTGAAAACTTTGAAAGTGTTTCTATTCTGAAAGGTTCCTCTGCAGCGGCACTGTATGGTTCAAGAGCGATTAATGGAGTTGTTCTCATTACCACTAAAAAAGGAAGTAAAGCCAATGGAGTGGGAGTGGATTTCTCTCAAAACTTCATGGTTTACGATCCCTACAAAGGTCCCGAGTTTCAGAATGAATATGGAGGTGGTAGCGTTGGTGCATTTTTTACCGATGCCCGTGATCCTAACTATCAGTCAAATCAAATGTGGACTACCAAAGTATTCCCTATCAATCCAATTACAAAAGAACCTTATATAGATCCTGCAGTCAACCGTGAAAATGAAAACTGGGGTCCAAGATTTGCAAATCAGAAAGTCCGTAATTATGATGGAACCTGGACAGAATATAAAGCTGTTCCAAATAATTACCTGGATGCATTCCAGAATGGCTCTTTAGGAACCACCAGCTTTGCTTTCTCAGGAGCCGGAGACAAAACAACTTACCGGTTTGCTGCAACCCATGATGATCAGAAAGGTATTGCTGTAAAGAATAAGATGCAAAGGGATAATTTTAATTTAAGAATTACCCACCAACTGACCGACTGGTTGAGCACGGATGTGAGTGGAGGATATACATCAAGCGATAATACCAATCCTCAAAACCTGCCATGGGCTCCATATACCGATACTTTTGCCGGTGATAACTGGGGAGTTGCATATACCTGGATGTTCCCCCGTAATTACGATACCAAGTATTGGAATCAATCTCAGCGTTATACCAGCCAGATATTTGGTGGCGCTCCCAAAGGGACAAATCCGCTCGAGACCAATAAAGTAATGGCACCGGAGTTCTGGTTCAATATGAATAACTCGATCGCTACAATGGATAGCAGAAACTTTCTGGGACGATTTGCCTTAAATGCTAAACTTACCAAATGGGCAAATTTTACAGTTGAGGGTAATATGAATAATAACTATGATAAGTTTGAGGATAAGAGACTCGGTCATTTTAATAATTTTTCAGGAGGATCGTATACTTTGAACCAGTCAAAGAAGGAAAGTAATTTTATCAAAGGAATACTTTCGTTCAATAATATTAAAATAGCCAAGGATTTAGGATTCAGCGGTTTCGCCGGGGGTGAAATGTATAGCTCCATCAGTTCTTTCACGCAGGGTACTACTTCAGGAGGATTGATGGTACCGGGTAATTATTTCATTACCAACTCGGTGAACTCACCAATAGTAAGCGGAGGTATTAACTATAACAAGAAGATTAACTCTGTTTATGCAAGTGCTGACTTTGATTATAAAAATCAACTTTATCTGGCTACTACATGGCGTGGCGACTGGTCTTCAGCCTTGACTTATCAGGATGGAAGCGGCAATAATTTTTATAATTATCCTTCAGCAAGTCTTTCATGGATTGCTTCTGAAACATTCAACCTTCCTAAAATTATCACTTTTGCCAAGTTAAGGACTAATATTGCAGCTCTTGGTAAAGACACAGATCCTTTCGTGATTAATCCTGGTTACAGATTCGCAGGTAAGGTAATTGGTCTGCCGGGTGAGCCTACCCGTGCAGGATTCAATTCGACTAGTACTTTATCAGCAAATTTAAAGCCTGAAAGAAAGATTTCTAAGGAAGTCGGAATGGAAATGCGTTTCCTGAAAAATCGTTTGGGTTTTGATTTGACATTATATCAGGATAATACCTACGATCAGATTATTGATATTTCAACACCTGTTGAGTCAGGAGTATCGGGCGTGAAGATCAATGCCGGTAATATTCAGAATCGTGGAGTGGAAATATCATTGGATGGTACGCCGGTACAGACGAAAGATTTTGTATGGAATTCCCGTTTAACCTTTTCCAGAAATAAAAATTTAATTGTTTCACTAGCTGATGGAAGGACCGACTATGCGCTTGGTGGAGCTGCTTTTGATGCAAGTTCATGGGCAGTTGTCGGCAGATCATATGGTACAATCCGCTCACTTACCCAATCATTGAAGTATACCAATCCATCAAATGCTTCTGATCCTAAGAATGGAATGACTGTGCTTGCCTGGAGAAATGATGCTCGTGCTGCTTTCCCTCAAAGAAGTAATAAGTGGCAGGATATCGGCGATATCAATGCTAAGTTCAGAGGTGGATTCTCCAATGATCTTTCTTATAAGAGTTGGTCGCTGAATGTGTTATTTGATGCAAAAATTGGAGGTGATATGGCTATTTCTTCTTTAAGATCAGGAACACATACCGGAGTACTTCCTAATACCCTGTTTGGAAGGGATGCTGAACATGGAGGGATTACATGGACCAGTAAGTATGATGGCATTACCTATGACGACGGGATGATCATTGATGGCGTTTTCCCGATTGGTCAGAAGGTTACTTTGCCTAATGGTACTACTGCTAATGTTGGTGGTATGACCTTTAAAGAGGCTTATGCAGCCGGTTTAGTCGAGCCGACCCATGCTCCTCAGTTCTATTATCGTTATGCTTCTTCTTCAACAGGTATATCTGATTTCTGGATACGCGAAAGTACCTGGCTTGCACTTCGTCAGGTTGCAGTTTCATATAATCTGCCAAGAAGCATTGCCAGCAAGCTGAAGGTAAATGCCATTTCAGTAAGCATTATAGGTAGGGATCTGGGGTATATTTATAACTCTTTACCTTTTGATTTTAATCCGGCGTCATTGAATTCGAACCTGACTTCGGCAGTTGGTGAAGAGGGCTTTTTACCAATGATTCGTTCGATTGGCGGTTCAGTAAAGATCCGTTTCTAATAATCTTTATTGGTTATTCATACATATTAAAAGAAAATAGAAATGAAAAGGAATTTTTTATATATCATCATAGCAGCATTCACCAGCTTATTCATAAGCTCATGTACCAAAGATTTTGAGACTGTAAATGTTAACCCTAACGTGGTTTCTGATGTTGACGTAAGATTGTTATTTACATCTTCATTAGTACCTATGCAAACCTCGCGTGGTGGTGAATACTGGAACGAAGGCTTTACCCACTTTTTATCGGCAGCCCAAATGGTTACCGGTCAGAGTTATGCCGTTTCAACAACTGCAGTAAATGGTCGCTATAATCTGTTTTATAGCAGCGTTCTTCCGAATCTGGTAGAGATGAGAAGATTAATAGCACTTAAAACAGATAAGGAGAAGTATGAGCAAATTAATGCAATTACTTATATCCCTCAGATCATGATGGCTTTGAAGGTAACAGATATGAATGGCTCAATCCCATATACGGAAGCTAACAAAGGAAGGGACGAAGCTAAATACAGCCCTAAATATGATACCCAGGAAACGCTTTTTACTGTTTGGTTAAAGGAATTGAATGATGCGATCACCACGCTTCAGAAAAATTCGGCAAATCAGGTCTCATTTGGTAATAATGACATCTTCTTTAGGGGAGACGTAACCAAGTGGATTAAGCTGGCAAATTCTCTGAAACTGAGAATTGCTGCAAGATATCAGAATCAGGATCCGGCAAAAACAACTCAGATTTTCAAGGAAGTAATGGCAGATGCAGTAGGTCCGTTCAGTTCAAATACTGATCAGCTGGTTCATTCTAATCCAACTTATTATCCTTTTGGGGTAGATGGGTACAATATCGACATCTATAGCAGACACTTTGCAGTTGGTACCATGATTAACTTTATGAAATCTTCGGAAGACCCACGTCTGGGAATCTATTATGATAAGAATTCTTTAGTTGGAAGTTTTAAAGATACACTGACAAAATACAATAAGACCCTGCCTGCATGGCTGGATATTAATGATCCGATGATTATGTATCAGGGCGGGCCAGCAGACTTCCAGTCTCTGCCGGCAATAAGTACTTATTTTGTTAATCCATTCAATGGTGGAGGATCAAACCGTTACCAATTGATTTCAACAGTTAACCGTAAGTTTTTTGCACCTACGGTCGATAGAGGGAGTGGTACGCATGTAGATGTTTTGTTCTCTTATGCTGAGGTTTGTTTCCAGATAGCTGAATTTATTCAGAAAGGTTATGGTAACGGAGTTAATACCAAAGGAACAGCAGCTGAATGGTATAATAAAGGTATCCGTGCTTCAGCAACTTCTATGAATGATATTGCTGTTGCAGCAGGTTCAACATCCTACAGCAATATTAATGCGATGGTAGATAATTATTTGACCAGCGCTAAAGTAAAGCTGGACGGAAACAACGATCTGGAAAAGATTTATATTCAGGCTCTGTTGAATTTTTATCGCGAACCAAACGAGGCCTTTACACTTATCCGTCGTACAGGTTATCCTAAATTTAACTCTACCTTGCTTGCCCGCGAAGTTGTAAGCGATGTGTTGCCAAGAAGATGGTGGAGACTTGACCCGGGACAGGTTAATAGTGCCAACTGGGCTGCTGCAATGGCTGAGCAGGGCTTTACTCCTAACGATTTCACAATCACGAAATTAAATACAGAAAGAATCTGGTTTGATAAGAAATCTCCGGATTATGGTAAAGGAAATTAATGCTAACATTTAATAAATATAAATTGGTTTGAGAGGTTCTGCCCCTCAAACCAATCTTTGTTTAGACATCAGAGGGCTCTTAATTCGCATTTTTCTGATCTATTAATTACTATCTTCAATATTCAACCAAATAACATGTCAGGACGTAAACAATTCCTACAACAACTGGGCTTAATGGCCGGAGCATTTTCTGCCAACAGTCTGTTCAATCAATTGCATGCTGCTGAAATTTCAGCAGCCAACAATAAAATAAAGCATTTATCTCCATTAAGTACGGCTTCAGACGAAGATTACTGGAGTATTATCCAGCAGGCCTATACCACCAGTCCGAATATCATTAATCTGAATAACGGAGGAGTGAGCCCCTCACCAAGAGTTGTACAGGAAGCTGTTGAGCGTTATAATAAACTGACAAACGAAGGTCCATCCTATTATATGTGGGAAATACTGGATCAGGGAAGGGAACCTCTTCGCGAAAAGCTGGCTGAACTGGCCGGATGTAGCAAAGAGGGAATTGTGATCAACCGAAATGCGACGGAGTCGTTAAATACCGTGATTTTGGGTCTTGATATGAAGGCAGGTGATGAGGTAATCGGTTGTAAACTGGATTATCCTAATCATATGAATGCATGGAAACAAAGGGCTATGCGCGATGGTATAGTTTATAAGCAATTGAGCTTCAACTTTCCTGTTGAAAATGATGAAGAGATTGTAGCTGCATTTGAAAATGCAATTACTTCCAAAACTAAATTTATTCACGTTACTCATGTAATCAATTGGATAGGTCAGATTCTTCCGGTAAGAAAAATCAGTGACATGGCTCATCGTCATGGTCTGGAAGTAATCTGTGACGGGGCGCATTCATTTGCCTTGCTTGATTTTAAGATTCCCGATCTGGGATGTGATTATTTTGCAACCTCCCTTCATAAGTTTTTAAGTGCCCCGATCGGTAGCGGTATGATGTGGATTAAGCAGGATAAGATCTCCAAAGTATGGCCATTACTTGCAAACGGCGATCCTCGTGGTACCAATATCAGAAAATTTGAAACATTAGGGACACGCAGTTTCCCGATTGAACAGGGAATTGGCGAAGCAGTTAATTTCCAGCTTGCCATTGGTAACAAAAGAAAGGAAGAACGGGTAAGATATCTGAAAAACTATTGGGCTGAACGAGTAATGAATGTTCCGAAAGTGAAGATCAGAACATCCCTGAAACCTGAATATTCATGTGCAATATGTGGTGTTAGTATTGAGGGAATTAACCCGAGAGATCTTGAAAGAATCCTGTTTAACAGATATAAAATTCACACGGTGCCTATTGTTTACGAGAATGTAAGCTGCATAAGGGTTACACCTCATGTCTATACACGTTTACCCGAGCTGGATAAGTTCGTAAGAGCGATCAAAGAGATTGCTGCTGCCGGTAAATGATCAATGTAGAAGGAGTTTTTATCCGGCTCATTGCTCTCTCACTCCAGTTAACCTTTTTATTGTTGATTGCCAAACAGAAATAATTTCTGGATGGATAGGTTCTGTCTGATTTTTGCCGGGGAAATGCGTCGCTTTCCGGCAAAGGCAGATCCTTGTTTTTAACTTAGATCTTTCAGATGAAAGATTATTTCTCCTTTAATTTTATCAATCCCAATTAATATGGAAAATAAAACAAAGCTGTTGAACGCTGCGGTACTCGTGGCTTCATTAGGCTATTTCGTAGATATATATGATCTGCTTCTTTTTAGTATTGTTCGTGTGCCAAGCCTTCAATCTATGGGTCTTACCGGACAGGATATTATGGATAGTGGAATTTTTCTTCTCAATGTCCAGATGATCGGTCTGCTTGCGGGAGGTATTTTCTGGGGGATATTGGGTGATAAGAGAGGCCGTCTATCTGTTTTGTTCGGCTCGATATTTATGTATTCAACCGCCAACATTGCCAACGGATTTGTAGATACTGTAGAGGCTTATGCATTCTGGCGGTTTATTGCCGGATTCGGCCTTGCCGGAGAACTGGGTGCAGGAATAACTCTGGTTGCTGAGATTATGCCAAAAGAGAAACGGGGTTATGCAACCACCATTGTTGCAGCCGTCGGGGTAAGCGGAGCTGTAGTTGCTTATTTTGTAGCTCAATATTTCGATTGGCGTACCTCATTTTTCATAGGTGGTGGATTGGGCCTTTCCTTATTGCTGTTAAGGTTTGGAGTCGCTGAGTCTGGGATGTTCGGGAAAGCTAATATACATCATACCAGCAGGGGGAATTTCTTTTCCTTGTTTACAAATTATACAAGGTTTATAAAATATCTGCGTTGCATTGTTATAGGAGTACCTTTATGGTTTGTAGTAGGTATTTTGATTACACTTTCTCCTGAATTTGGCAAAGTCCTTAATGTAAAAGGAGATGTTAACGCCGGTGCTGCTGTGGCTTGTTGCTATGCCGGTTTAGTACTGGGCGACATTGCCAGTGGCCTTTTAAGTCAGATTCTTAAAAGTCGCATTAAGGTGATTTATACTTATTTGTTTTTATCAATTATTTCTATTTCAACGTACTTTATGATTCATGATATCAGTCTTTTTGCTTTTTATAGCATTTGTTTATTCCTTGGTTTCTCTGTTGGCTACTGGGTAATATTCATGACTATTGCTACCGAGCAGTTTGGTACTAATATCAGGGCTACCGTTACAACAACAGTACCTAATTTTGTGCGCGGTGCAGTGGTTCCGCTTTCTCTTCTTTTTCAATATCTAAAGGGAGTTTTTAACGGTTCATTGATTCAGGCGGGAATAATTGTGGGAGCTTTGAGTCTGGTGCTGGCGTTCTGGGCATTGCACAAGATGGAAGAAACATTCACCAAGGATCTTGATTATCTGGAATAGTATAATTGACTTAAGTTTTCTTTTAGCTTTCTGAAATTTAACATTCGTTAGTCTTGATCAATGAATGTTAAATTTTATTCATTAATATTATATCCTGAATAAATTAATGATATGTCTAAGTTAGAAACCACAAATCGCAGAGAATTTATTAAATCTACCGGTGCAGTAGTTATCGGAAGTACTATCGGACTAAATCTTGCATTCCCACAAGCAGGCTTTCCTCGGAGCAAGGATGTGTTGAAGGTTGGTCTGATCGGATGTGGAGGCAGAGGTACAGGTGCCGCCAGTCAGGCTTTGAAAGCCGATCCCAATGTTATTCTTACTGCAATGGCTGATGTTTTTCAGGATCGTCTG
>JBAZHY010000062.1:0-8207 GCA_041652175.1 Pedobacter sp. | reverse complement strand
GGATCAGGCCTGCAATGGTTGATTTTCCAGCACCACTTGGGCCAATAATTGCTACTTTTTCACCTTTATTAGCCTTGAAAGATACCCCGTTCAGTACAGTAATTTCCTTTCTTGAAGGATAGGCGAATTTTATATTTCTGAATTCAAGATCACCTTCAATTTTTTTGTTAATGGCAATTTTATCTTCATTCATTGAAATAGGCTCATTCACTTCAGCAAGTATTTCTAATACACGTTCGCTGGCACCAACTGCTTTTTGTATAGTGGCGTATAGTTCAGGAAAGCTACCCATTGCTGCTCCAACGAAAGTGGATAGGAGAATAAAGGTTACCATACTTGATAAGCCGATCTCGCCGGTCTGAACCAGATGAGAACCGTACCACACTACAGAAACTATAGCACCGAATAAGCAAAAAATGATAAATGAGGCGAATACACCGCGAAATTTGGCTCCGCGCATCGCTATTTTTACAACATCACGGATACTTTTATTGTAGCGATTCACTTCATATGACTCATTTACAAAGGCCTTGACATTTGAGATTCCATGTAATGTTTCTTCAACAATGGTATTGGATTCTCCCAGTTTATCCTGGGCCTGTCTGCTCAACTTTCTGATAAATCTTCCGAAAATTACTCCTACAGCCACAAGAACCGGTAAAACTGCCAGCAGCATTAATGTTAGTTTGCCGGCAACCAGAACCAAAAAAATAATTACTCCTGTAAAGGTGATTACCTGTCTGATCATCTCTGCCAGGGTAGTAGTAATCGCATCCTGAATCTGTGAAAGATCGGCCGATAAGCGGCTGTTTAATTCTCCGACACGTCTTTGTGAAAAGAAGTTCATCGGTAAGGTAATGAGTTTGTGATAGGTATCGCGACGAATATCTGCCAGACCTTTTTCTGCTACTTCAACAAACAGATTAATTCTGAAAAAAGAAAATATGGATTGAATAAACAATACCGCGAGAAGGGTTAATGCTACGGTATCAATATCTGTTGGAAAAACATCAAGTATTTTATTGGGAACCATTTTTCCTCCCTGACCCATTTGGGCACCGCTTCCAATAAGACGGCCTAATAACAGAGGGAAAAGGAATGTGCTTGCACTGGATAGAATCAGACAGGCAAACCCCAGGAAAAATTTAGTCCGGTATGGTTTGAGGTATTTCAATAACCTCATAACCTGCTTTATACTGTCTTTATTGATTTTAGCCTTGGGAAGTTCTTCAGCCTGAGCGTTACCGCTGTTTAATCGAGCACGTGCCATTGTATAAAAGTAATTTCGCTAATTAAATAGCAGCCTCAAAAATAGCTTAATTTGATCAGTTTTTAAGACTTACTTATCAGATCATAGTAATATTATTGAAAGGAATGATTGTTCAGCTGCTTTGTACAAGACTCCATGCTTCAGCCTTTTTAGAAAACAGGGGCTTTACTTTAGACCAGGTACTTCTGAAAAGATAGGATTCACGGTAACTATTCAGGTCGTCCTCTGTTCTCCATCTGCTTATTGTAAAATAGGTAAAATCATCATTAGCATCATTAAAAAGGTTGAGGTCTAAACACCCTTCAAAATCACTGATCATTTTTTTTGATCCCAGGAAAATATCTCTGAAAGTTTCCACACTTTCTGGTTTAAAACTCATTTTCACAATTCTGATGATCATGATTTAAATTCTATTCTGACGATGTCATTAAGGTTTAGTCCCAGCAGCCCACTGGCATTTCCTTTGTTAATGGCAATCTCAAGATGATTACTGATCCCGAAAAGACAAAGTTTCTCACCCTCAGGAACCTCGTTATAATGCCAGCTAAGCTGTTTAATAGTTTCATTACGTTTAAAATGAAGGGTAAAATCCCTGTTTTTCTGAATCTTTGTAAATATTTCTTTAGTGATATTGGTAATGATATTTTGGAATATATCGATATAAATAACGCTGCCGCGGATCATATCAGGTTCTATAACGGGCTGTAGCGTCATTTTTTCCTCAATACCGGTAACAGGAATGCCAATCTCACTTAATTTACCTCCTTTTGCAAGATGACTTACTGCTTTTGGAAAAATATCCGAAAGTGGAAAATGCAAAAATTTAAGATCCTGCATAATATTCAGCTCAACGATTTCACTCGGTTTTTCATCAAATAATAAAGAGAAAATACCATTATCAGATCCTACGAAATAATGATCCCGGTATTTTAGGGCAAGATATTTGGTGTTTTCGTTAAAAACTGAATCGATTCCAATCAGGTGAACTGTGCCTTTGGGGAAATAATGGAAAGAGTTTTTTAAAATAAACGCGGCCTGTGGAATATTAAATGCAGAAATTTCATGACTAATGTCCACAATATTAGCTGTCGCAAGCTGGCTCAGAATACTGCCTTTTAATGCAGCCTGATAAAAATCTTTATGCCCCAAATCGGTTGTTAAAGTAATTATTGCCATTTAAAATGTGAATATTTATTGTTATCCTTGCGATAGATAATGGTGATACAAATATTGAATTTTAATCTCAAATAAACATCCCCGTCTTAAAAATAACCATAACTTGAACGAACTGATTTTAACAATTGATAATGTAAATCCTGTAGTATTATGGGGTTCAAACAATGAATATTTTGAGGTGATTAAAAAACATTTCCCCAAAATAAAAATTGTAGCAAGAGGTAGCGAAGTTAAAGTATTAGGTGATGAGAAAGAGCTCAAGCAGTTTCAGCTTAAATTTCAGGAAATTATTGAGCATATCGATAAATTTCAGTCTTTAAATTCCAATGATCTTGGACATATCTTAGGTACGTCAGTTCAGGTTAAAACTGAAGATGATCAGTCAGCTGCCGGTAAAAGCGGGGGTGGAGGAGAACCTATAGTATTTGGCCCTAATGGTATTGTTGTTAAGGCAAGAACCGCCAATCAGAGAAAAATGGTTGACAGTATCATCAAAAATGATATCATTTTCGCTATTGGTCCGGCAGGTACCGGTAAAACATATACAGCTGTTGCCTTAGCGGTTAGAGCGCTTAAAAACAAAGAGATAAAAAGGATTATCTTAACCAGACCTGCAGTTGAAGCTGGAGAGAATCTTGGTTTTTTACCCGGGGATCTCAAGGAAAAAATTGATCCTTATCTTCGCCCGCTCTATGATGCACTGGACGACATGATCCCGGCAGAGAAACTGAAAGTATACCTTGAAAACAGGACTATAGAAATTGCACCTCTTGCATTTATGAGGGGAAGAACTCTGGATAATTGTTTTGTCATTCTTGATGAGGCTCAAAATGCCACTGATATGCAACTCAAAATGTTCCTGACCAGAATGGGACCTACTGCAAAGTTCATAGTTACCGGTGATGTTACTCAGATTGACCTCCCTAAAAAACAGCAATCAGGACTGCATACAGCCCTTCGGATTTTGAATGAAATTAAAGGGATTGATATCATTTATCTCAATGGTGATGATGTGGTCAGACATAAACTGGTTAAAAATATTCTAAGGGCTTACGGCGATATCCAATAATAAATATTCGCGTTTAGGTATATTTTTCAGATTTTTACAGAAAATTAAATTAGCTATTTACATGAGTGCAATCAAAGAAACACACTTCAATTTACCGGGACAAAGTCATTTCTATAAAGGTAAGGTTCGTGATGTTTATACTATAGAAGATAAATTTCTGGCGATGGTTGTTACCGACCGTATCTCTGCGTTTGATGTTGTTTTACCTGAACCTATACCCTTTAAAGGACAGGTTTTGAATCAGATAGCTGCAAAATTTTTACAGGCAACACTTGATATTGTTCCCAATTGGGTACTTGATATTCCTGATCCCAATGTTACTATAGGGAAAATTTGCGAACCATTTAAAGTTGAGATGGTTATCAGAGGATATCTTGCAGGTCATGCATGGCGCGAATATCAGGCAGGAAGGCGCAGTATATGTGGTGTTGCACTCCCTGAAGGGCTTAAGGAAAACGATAAATTACCGGAACCTATCATTACACCTACAACTAAGGCCTCTATTGGTCATGATGAGGATATTTCAAGGGAAGAGATCATCAGCAGAAAGATTGTATCAGAAGAGGATTATACATTGCTTGAAAAATATACAAGAGCTTTGTATCAGAGAGGAACAGAAATGGTGGCCGATTTGGGATTAATTTTGGTTGATACGAAATATGAGTTTGGTAAGTCTGAGGGTCGTATTAATCTTATCGATGAAATTCATACACCTGATTCCTCCCGTTATTTTTATAAGGAAGGTTATGAGGAACGTCAGGCAAAAGGAGAGCAGCAAAAGCAATTATCTAAAGAATTCGTAAGAAAATGGTTGATTGATAATGGATTCCAGGGTAAAGAAGATCAGGTAGTTCCTGAAATGACGCCGGAATTTGTAAAATCAATTTCTGAAAGGTATATTGAGTTGTATGAGCAAATCACCGGAGATAAGTTTATTAAACATGATCATTCGGATGCTTTAAAAAGAGTTGAAAACAATATAATTGAAGCAATTAAAAGGCTTTCCTGATCATATCAGATAATTAGTGATTATTGATAAAATAAATACCATGAAATTTACAGTAGATAAACACGAAAAGTATGTGTTGATTAAACTGGAAGAGGAAAAGCTTAACAGTTTGATCTCTCCTCAGTTAAAGTCTGAGTTGATATTAAATAATTCTGAAGGACAACGAAACATTATCCTGGATCTTTCCAATGTTAAATACTCTGATTCATCAGGATTGAGCAGCCTTTTAATTGGCCATAGAATATGTAAGAATTCTGATGGTATGTTTATTCTGACCGGTATCAATGATAATATCAACAGACTGATTGCAATATCCCAGCTTGAAAATATTTTAAATATTGTGTCAAGTGTAGACGAAGCCGTTGATCTGATTTTCATGGAGGAGATTGAGAAGGAATTGAAAAGGGATCTGGATTAATCAGTCTTAAATAAATTAAGATGAAATTTGAAGTCACTATTTTAGGTAGCAGTTCTTCAACTCCAATATTTAACAGAAATCCATCTGCCCAGCTTCTGAATGTTAATGAGAAGTATATCCTGATTGATTGCGGTGAGGCCACGCAGAATCAATTATTACATTTCGGACTTAAAGCAAATCGAATAGATCAGATATTTATCAGTCACCTTCATGGTGATCATTACCTTGGTTTGGTTGGTTTGTTATCTTCCCTTCATCTGAATGGCCGTACGAAGCCAATAGATATTTTTGGTCCCCCGGAGCTTAAAGAAATAATGAATATTCAGTTTAAGCATTCTCAAACTGAATTGAAATATCCTATTAATTTCAAGGCCACAAGATCTGATCAATCTGAGAAGATTTTTCAAAATTATGATGTAACGGTTGAATCATTTCCTTTGGACCATCGTATTCCGTGTACAGGATTTAAGTTTACAGAAAAACAAAGACTCAGAAAGATCATTAAGGATAAGATTGAAGAGTTATCCATTCCAATAGAAATGATTCCGCTTATCAAAAAGGGATATAATTTCACGGATAAAAACGGGAGGGTTCATCTTTCTGAAGATTTAACGATCGATGCTGAAAGACCAAAAGTCTACGCTTATTGTTCGGATACTGTATGCAGCTGGAAATATTTATCTCATATCGAAAATGTAGATATGTTGTATCATGAATCAACTTTTATGCATGATATGCTAAGCAGGGCAGAAGAAACCTTTCACACAACCGCACTACAAGCCGCTGAAGTTGCTGCCAAAGCTAATGTAAAAAAACTCCTGATAGGCCATTTTTCAGCAAGGTACAAAGATCTACAGCCCTTGCTCGATGAAGCTAAAGCTGTTTTCCCAGAAACACAACTGGCCATTGAAGGTAAAACTTTTGAAATCTGATTTATTCTTTCTTGCCCCCAAATACTGAAAAGCTTACGTAACGCTTGGGATTAGCTTTCAAATCAATCATTAGTTTATCGAGATTTTCAGCTGCATTGTTAAGATTATTATACATACGCTCGTCATTAATCAGCTGACCCAGGGTTCCGGTTCCTGAATTAATTTTTGAAACTACAGTTTGAAGATCAGCAACAGCTTTATTTGCTTCATCAATGGTTTGAGCAAAATTCATTCTCGCCACATCATCAGAAACTTTCTCAAGATTATTCATGATCGTTGAGATTTTGTCATTGTTGTTTTTGAAGTTGATGGTAATAGATTCAAGATTACTTAGAATACCTGATATTTTAGCGTTTTGAACACTAACTAAACCATCCACTGTTTTGCTGGTTTTTTCAAAAGTCTCGAGTGTTCTGGCAATACTGGCAAAACTTCGGCTAAAGTTTCGTTGAAATTCGGGATTTAATGTGCTGTTAACAGAAGAAAGTACGGAGTCCATTCGAGCAATAATTTGTTCAGCCTTTTTCTGAACAGGCTCGACCTGCTGCATCAGATCTTTTTGAACGTTGGCATTTAAGGTATCGCCATTTATTGCATAGTCACTTCCGGTTCCTAACTGGAAAACTATCGCTTTACCACCTAAAAGATCAGTGCTTTCTAATTTAGCAATGGTATTTTTAGGAATTGAAAATTCGGGACGTACTTTAAACTGAACTAAAATCTGTCCATTTGAAAGTAAAGTAAGCTCAGAAACACGGCCAATCTGATATCCATTAACAAGTACCGGCTTAGACGTGGTCAATCCATCAACACGGTCATATTTAGCATAAAACTCATTCTCTCTTGAAAATACGTCGTTTCCTTTTAAATAACTGTAGCCTACAATGAGTACTGCAATTGCTACTGCGGCTAATGCACCGACTTTAGTTTCATTCGTTATTTTCATTATTTTCCTTTATTTCATTTCCAGATCATTAAATCAGGGAAATAAACTGAAGTTTGAATTATAATATTTAATCAGGTTATTAATTATTCCAGCTCTGCCTGCTTTTTATAGGTTTGAATAGCCTTAAGAAGATTACTTACAATTTCCTTCTGTCCCAGTTCTGAATTCATATATTCTTCTTCTTCAGGATTGGATACGAAGCCAATTTCAGTAAGAACTGCAGGCATTCCTGCTCTTGCAAGAACTGCCAGGCTCTGCTCTTTAACCCCACGGTCTATTCTTCCGCTTTGAATATATTCATCCTGCATATAAGACGCCAGTTTAATGCTTTGTTCCCGGAATGCATTTTTCATCAAAGATAACAGAATTATACTTTCCGGATCTTTAGGATCATATCCATCATAGTTGTTTTTATAATCCTTTTCCAGCAAGATAGATTCATTTTCCCGCATAACAACGTCCTGTTCATCCAGACGCCCAAAGCCTGATACAAAGGTTTCTGTTCCTCTGGTCGAAGTACTTTGAACGGTTTTGTAAATCGGAATCCTTCTCCCGCGACTATCCTTCCTATATCCACTGATTACTTTCTTTATTGGCATTGAGTTACAATGAATGGAAATAAACAGATCAGCTTTAATACGATTAGCGAGACCAATACGTTCATACAAAGGAATAAAAACATCTGTAGAACGTGTGTAAACCACTTTAACATCTTTGATATTTTCTTCAATCGCTTTCCCTAAACGGAGGGCAACCTGAAGCGCAATATCTTTTTCCCTTGAAAACAGTCCTTTGGTAGCACCATCAGTGCCTCCATGACCGGCATCCAGGACGATGGTTTTAATTCTATATGGTGTATCATTCAACGACTTAGCGAAAGAAAGAGAGCCGGATAAGAGGAGTACAGTTAGTAATACGTATTTGTATCTGATCAATGGTATATTTTTCATTAATTTTGAGGGCATATTATTATCTAACATTGCAAAAATAGTATTCATCATCGGATTTGAAATTTATTAGGCCCATTTTTATCTATTTTTTTGTAGTTGTCTGTCTTGTGTCGGGTCCTTTTAGATCTATCTGGGCACAAGATCCAAGCCTACGTCCTGATAACGCTTCACCCGGTGTAAGATTGCGTTCAGATACCGTTAAAACAGATACTGTAACAAAGAAAATAAATAAATCTTCTTCTTTAAACTCCAAAGTTACTTACTCAGCTGAAGATTCAATTATTGCTGATATGCCAAACAATATAGTCTTTTTGTATGGAAAGGCTAAGGTTAAATATGAAGATTTTGAACTTGAAGCCGATTATATAAGGCTCGATCAAAAGAATAATAGTTTGTTTGCAAAGGGATTAACGGATCCTAAAACTAAGAAATATAAC